>JAWQFT010000105.1:0-18407 GCA_035968055.1 Jaaginema sp. PMC 1080.18
CTACTAAAATAAGAACAAAGCGATCGTAAAAATTGGATTACTACTGCTGATACAACTAAAAAAACAAATATGTGTTCGCTAGATAATGTTGCTATTTTGTTGACTTGAATTAAATTTAAAAAAATATTATCTTGGGAAGCCAGAGAAACATCTCCACTCAGTACGCCAAGTGATAAATAGATAATACCAAAAGTTCCTGTTTCCAATAATGACGATAAAAAATTGAAATTAAAAGATAAAGCTATGAGCTTTCTATGGTGATTAGCCGTAGATAAAATAAGTTTATACGCAGGAGTATTTAAGTATGATAACAGTTTATTTTTTGTTTTTTTGATCGATCTCATAATTTATTTTTTAGTATTTAAAATAAAACATTCAATATCTGTGATTTTGGTTTTTCTAAACTTGCAGTGCTACATTTCAGAAATTTGTAAAATTTTTGTAATTTGCAAAAGAAATCAATAAAATCCCTCTATCTCCCTGTATCTTTAAAATTGAAACTCACAGTTTTGCTTTCGTACAGAGATACTGATATTCAGGACAAATGCTCAAGATTATAACGGTAACTAGGGTAAAGTGAACTGAAATATTTTGGTGGTATATCTTTAATTGGATCGGAACTACATGTTCAAATACTTGCCATTACCGTCCATTTACCGACTAGCACACCTAGTCATTGATAGCTCGATCGCAATTTTTGTGTGTTTTCTAGCGTTTCTGATTCGTTTTGAAGGAGAAGTCGAAACTTCTTATCAAGCGTTGGCTTGGTTCCTTACCTTAATTGCTCTCCCAGGTCGCTTGTTGGTTCAAGCTGGATTCGGATTATACCAGCAGGTTTGGCGTTTGTTTGGGCTAAGAGACTTTATTAGACTTCTAAATGCGGTTACATTCTACTCCTTACTGGTATTAGTTGTCACAAGGTTAATTATTCCTCGTATCGTAACCCAATTTATAGGAATTCCTTTAGGCGTGGCAGTGATTGACTGGTGTTTTTGTTTAATGGGCATGGTAGCGGTGCGGTATACCAGACGGAGGCTAGTTCAACAACCGTTGTGGCGTACAACGCGCCGCTCAATACAACACCCTCAGCGCGTGTTACTTATTGGGGCAGGACAGGCGGGATCGCTGATTGTGCAAGAGGTGCGGCAAAATCCCCATCTCAATCTGGAGATTGTGGGATTTGTGGATGACGATCGCACTAAGGTAGGACGGAGAGTAGAAGGGGTGAAGGTATTGGGGGTGACTGAGCAGTTGGTCGAAATTGCCCGCTACCATCAAGTCAACGAAGCGTTAATCTCGATGCCCTCTGCTTCTGCCGAGCAAGTTCGCCGCATTGTCAACCTGGCGCAAGGAACGTCTCTACGGCTCAAAATTTTGCCGGGACAGGCAGAGTTACTGCGCGATCGCTCTCTGACTCGTCAAGCCAGAGAAATCCAGATACAGGACATTCTGGGGCGAGCAGAAATTCACCTAGATTTTGCCCAGGAGTTTGCTAGTTCTTTCCCGTCGGCCAGCGAACAAATTTACCAGCGCACGGTTTTGGTAACGGGGGCGGGGGGAACAATTGGCTCGGAAATTTGCCGTCAGTTAGCCCGATTAGCCCCTCAGAGGCTTTTGTTACTGGGTCGAGGGGAGAATAGTATCTTTCACATCGAGCGGGGGCTTCAGCGCCAATTTCCGGGGGTTGAGGTTACGCCGATTATTGCCGATATTCGCCATCGCTCGCGCATCGAGTGGGTACTGAAAACCTGGAAGCCTGATGTTATCTTTCATGCGGCGGCTCACAAGCACGTTCCCTTGATGCAGCACAATCCGACGGAGGCTTTACACAACAATAGTTTGGCTTCGGCGGGTTTGGCGGCGTTGGCTAGGGAGTATGGGGTGAAGACGTTTGTGATGATTTCGACGGATAAGGCGGTCGATCCCTGTAATTTTATGGGTTTGAGCAAGCGGTTGGCGGAATTACTGGTGAAAGCGCAAGCTCAGGCGGGAAATACGCGCTTTTTGGTGGTGCGGTTTGGTAATGTGTTGGGCAGTCGCGGCAGTGTGGTGCCGATTTTTCGGGAGCAAATCGCCAGGGGAGGTCCGGTGACGGTGACGGATGCCAAAATGACCCGGTATTTCATGACTACCCCGGAAGCGTCCCAGTTGGTGATTCAAAGTTTGGCGGTGGGAAAGTCGGGTCAAACGCTGATTTTGGATATGGGGAAGCCGGTTAATATTTACGATTTGGCGGAGCAGATGATTTATTTGGCGGGATTTACGCCGAATGTGGATATTCCGATTCAGATTATGGGGTTGCGTCCGGGAGAAAAGCTGCACGAATCCTTGGTTTGTGAGGTGGAAACGGTGGATAAGACGGTTCACCCGCAAATTATGGCGGTGGTGGGGGAAATTCCGTCACAAGAGCAGCGAGAAGACGCGATCGCGCAACTCCAAGAAGCGATACAAAATGTTACAGAAACGGATGAGTTGTGGGCGATCGCGCAGCAATGTAAAAGTTTATTAGAATTTTCTAACAATCAAGCGGGGTAATATAAGCCATCGCGATATAACCAGCCGGTGAGTTGGTGGAGATAAGCTTGGCGAGAAATGCCCCGGACTTGGGCGTTACGGTGGACGTTAAAGGGATTAATGCCAAATTCTTCGCATAGGGCTTTTTCTGTCAGTCCAGCAGCGTCAGAGGCAGGATTAGGGGTTTCTTTGCTAGGTTGTTCCCAATTTTGCGGTGTGGGTTGGGGTTCTGGGGGAGGCGGTTGAGGGGGGGAAGATTGTACCTCAAATTCAATTTCTGACTCAACGGCGATCGCGTCAATATCAATAATTTTCGGGGGTTGTGTCTCAGTCGTTTTCTCGTCCCCGGAAGGCAGGACATTTTCGACGTATTCGAGGCGACGATCGATTTTTTCGACGCTATTTTGCAGGTGATTGAGTAGGCTATCAACCCCGGAAAGTTTTTCGTTGAGGGCTTGTTCGAGACGCTCGTCGAAATCGCGGTCATTTTCAGGAGGGGGTGGGGTTTCTGCTTCGTCGTCTTCGTCGTCAAAACGCGCCCCCGTGAGGTAACTTTCAATAAAAGCGACCAAGGTAGCAGATGCGGTAGTCCCTTCGTCTCTGGCTACTTTTTGGAATTGCTGCCACTTTTCGTAGGCAATCATAAAGGTGGCGAGGACGAGTTCATCGGGTTCTCTTTTTCTTGCCTTTTTGGGCATTTTGGGAGTCAAGCGATTTGAGGAAAAATAGGTTAAGGGGTAGATGGGGACGTTTCGATGAGTTCAAATACGACGCACCGAGCCAGCCAACGGTCTTGATTAGCGGTAATATTGGGGGGAAGATCGGCAGAAGCGATCGCGCTCAGACGACGACGATCTACCCCTTGGTCTTCGAGGATGGTCTGTACGGCTTGCGATCGCTGACGGGCTAAATCGTCGGGATTAGTTTCGCTGGCGTGACCGTAACCGAGGATTTTGAGCTTAAATTGGGGATAACGGCGCAGTAATTGGGCAATGGGGGCAATTTTTACGTCAATGTCCACGGGTTTGAGTTCTGTGGCATTTTGACCGAAATAAATGCGAGTGGCGATCGCGCTTTGTTGAATTTCGACTTGATTATCAACTGCCTGGACTCCCGCTACCTGCTCAAAACTTTGGGAAATACTGTCTAAATCTAGGGGTTGCATTGCCGTCCCCGTCAAGATCGCCGTTCCCCCTTCAAAGCGAGCGGTAATGTCAACCCCCGCGAGTAAATTCAAAGTTTGAGCGATTTGCTGCACTTCCTCATCGACAAAGCGATCTACCACGATAATGTCGTTATCGATAAGCTGTCCCGGTACGGCATCTTGGGCAATTTTGGCAGCGCGATCGCGTAAATCTCGATTCGGCAGTTTTCCGGTGAGTTGCAAGATATCCCCCTCAAACTCCGCATCCAAGCGATAGACACCCAGTTCTGAATTAGCCGCCCAAGCCTGAGTGACTTGGCTCTCCAAACGCCGCAGACGGGGTTTGAAAGCGTCGTAAACCGTCCAGCCGACTACCACCAGCCCCAACCCTAAAAGCAACCACTTCCAGCCCTTTTTCCGGCGTTTGGGAGAACTTTCCCTTTCCGATCGCTGACCCAGATAAGTGACCAAAGGCGCGACAAACGGCGGGGTTGACAAGGGAACTGGGGTGGTTTGGGGTTTGACTTCGACTTCTGTTTCGGGTTCTGGAGGTGGCGGGGAAAACTGACTCAACCAACGCTCTAGAGCTACCACAGCTTCGGGATCGCTATCGTCGGGAACGAGTTTATCTCGCCACTGGGCTAAGGTTTCGGGATCGAGTTCGCTGAGATCGACATCGAGATCGGCAATTAGCTCGTCTTCTGTCTCTGGGTTGGCTGGGGCGATCGCGGGAGGATTTACGGTTTGTTGTTCTTGGGGATGGCTGGCTGGAGAGTCAGTTTCCAAGTTCAACAAATCGGCAACGCGAGCGAAAAAGCCTTCGACTTTTTGGTAATCCTGGGCGGACAAATCTTTTTCTGTCGGCATAGGAAGCTCATTTCCCGATTAGACTTGACGACACAAAGCACGATTAATGATTCAACATCCTGAATCTGACACAGAAAACTGTATTCAACCCTTAAGTTTCAGCTTTTTCTTCAGGGAGTAAATAACCCGATTTTTTGTCTCCTTCTTGCCAAGAGGGAGATACTTCTGTGCCTTTAAGCTTTAGCACTAATTCAAATAATAAATCTGCCATATCTTCTCTCGCGAGTTTAGAAGAAGTTAGGGATTTCATGCGTTTTTCTAGGTCTTCGATCAGTTGTTCGCGCAGACTAAGAATATCGCTTTGTAATTTGCGGTGACTGGATAATAAGTCATCTCGCAGCGATCGCGATTGTTTATCGATGGTTTCATCTAATGTGGCAACATTGGTGGATAACCGCTTACTGAGACGGTCGAGATTTTGCCGTAATTCGTTCAATTCTTGCTCGTCTCGTTCCCGTAAAGACTTGATTTCTGTACTCAATGCCGAAACAGCATTTTGCATTTCCGCAGACAGGGCTTGCTGAACTTTCTCAAGGCGCTCGTTAGTTCCGTCTTGAAGCTCTCGAAAACGGCGATCGGTATCGGCTTGTAAGCTTTGGACAGTACCATCTAAAACTTCAAGGCGATCGCTCAAGGTTTTGATTTGCGGGCCAAAAAGAATATCGCGAATTTGGTCGATATTGCCAAAACTGGAACTGATATTAGGGTCGGTCATTTTTGCTGTCGTTAGGTGTTGTAATTACAAAGACTTGAGCAAGTTAGTTTAATTTGAGCGCTGATAAGAATAGCAAATTGTAAAATTCGCTACTTTTCTCCAAAAACCCTGCGAATCTTACCCAAACTCCTTGTCCTTATTTTTTTGCTAGAAAAAGTCAGAAAGGATAGTCAGCGAGGGCTAAATTACCTCTGGTTAAGATTTGGGAGGAGATGAGCGCTTTTTGCCATTTTTACTAGCTGTTCCCCAGTTTAGATCGACTTGTAATAAATTCCCAATCGGATTGACCTGAAATCCTGGAGATTTGTAGTTTTCGGGTAAATAAGATTCAGGAATGGTACTGGTATTGCCGTCTCGGACTGCTGAATATTGGGGCGATAAAATTTCGATTCCGGCAGTATTACATTGGTCTTGGATATTTTGATGTAACTGGGAAAAAATCAACTCCATGTGACGGGGTTCGTTGGTGTAAACCTTGAGTTCGTAAGCGACGGAAAAATCCCCTAAACTCGTTTGCAAGACAAAAGGTTGGGGATCGGCGAGGACATCATCGGTATTCAAGCCTGCCACGACGAGGGTACGATAAACTTCTGGCCAAGGTACATCGTAACCCAGAGTAACCGTTGTTGAGAGGATTATCGGCACTTTACTATCCCGTACTGATGCACTGTAATTTTTGATATCGCTGGATAAAAGTTCGCCGTTAGGAAGGGTAACAATGGTATTTTCAAAGGTGCGAATGCGAGTCACTAGGAGCGATTTTTCCTCTACGTCACCTAAAATATCGCCGATGCGAACGCGATCGCCCACCTGAAAGGCTCGCGTATAAATTAAGATAATTCCGGCAACTGCATTAGAAACCGCCGTTGTCGATCCTAGGGATAATAATAAGCCGACAAACAGGGAAATGCCTTGAAATGCTGGCGAACCAAACCCCGGTAAATAGGGAACGATCATCACCGCAGCCAAGGCTAAAACGGCCAATTCCAATAAGCGATAAGTGGGTTCAGCCCATTCTGGATAAAACCCCGGAAAATTTATGGTTTCACGACTTAATTCCGAGAAAATGGGCTTAATAAAGCGCAAGCAGTAGTAAACTAAGGTCGCAATCAAGGCGATAGTGATTAAATTCGGTAAATAGTCTAAAAAAGCGCTTTGGGCAGTTACCAAATTTTCAACTAAATAGCGAAAGAAGTTACGAACAATTCGCCGCGTCCACGGAAAAAAGCTCAAAATAAACAGAATATAGACAACGAAAATCCCGAAAGTAATCAAAACGCGGATTTTTCGAGCGATTTTGAGCATAACCTTCGCCATACGTTCTTGGGAAACTAGCTCAACATTGCCGATCTCAAAATTGGGAATCCAGGTATTGCGACGGGGATCGAGACGAACGTAAATTTGGGGAAAAATGAACCTCAAAGCCGTCAAAAGTAACAATAAAATGCCCGTGGCGATCGCGCTGTACAGAATTGCTCGTCCGTAACTGACGGCATCATCAGGCCCAGTTAGGGAAGACAGCGATCGCCAAACGCCATGAAACCACCCTACCTGGGCATTGGGGGCGATATCGGCGCTCAAACTTTGATTTTGGCGATAAGTGGCGATCGCCTGCTGTAACTGCTCTAAACGGCTGTAGACGAGTTCTCTGGGCGCACTATCGACGGCGGCGGCATCGGCTTCGGTAATGCGAAACACGACGGTATTGTTATAAAAGACTACTAAAATGCCGTCTTGGTCGCCAACTTGTAAGTCTTCGGGGTTTAAAGCTTCATTTTGAGCAAAAGTATTAATCTGGGCGATCGCGTCTTCGGTGCGCTGTTGGGCGGAAATCGAGCCAATATCCTCGGTAATCTCAAACAGTTCTTCCCCCTCAAAAACTACGGCTGTTGGGGATAGGGGTCGAGGTTGAGATGGGGAGGGTGTCTCAGTTTCCCTTTGCAAAATTTCGGGAATCGGGTTGTCAGGAGATGATTCTTGAGCCAAAACTTGCGGGGAAATAACCACCGCGAACCAAACCGCTAGGGCGATCGCGACCCAAATCGCGCCTCGTTTTTTCATTATGTTTAAATCTGACTATAATTTTGAGGAAAATTTTAGCAATAATTTCTAGTTTGAGAATATCGTTACTCAAGGCCAAAAAAGTTAGATCGTTGTAATCTTTTACTAAGTTTGTTAACTGTTGATTTCCTATGAACCAAGCCGCCGATCCCTCTCCCGAAGACTTAGCTGGACTAGAGCAATTTTTGGGCAGTTTACAAAGCGCTGCGGCTCAAAGCCAGACGACTGCGGACTCCTCCGATGCCATGTTCGGCGGGACAGGGGACGAGTTTAGCCGCTTGCAAGAACTCCTCGTCCAACCCGAAATTCTGCGAATGCGCGATCAAGTCGCTCGTTTGGAAAAAGCCCTCCCCGAAGTGCTGAATATGCGGGATCAAGTCAAAGCGATCGAGGCAGAATTTCCCAAAATTATGACGATGGGCGATCGCCTCTCCAGCGTCGAAGCTGAAATTCCTGCTATTGGCAAACTCAAAACCCAAATTGGCGAGTTGCAAGAGCAATTTCCCGCAATTTTAGCTATGGGGCAACAAGTCGATCGCATCGAGCAGCAGTTTACTGAATTTAACCAAAAACTCCATCAAAATGAAGAATTAGTCCAGCTACTCTTGCCTGCCATTTCCCAATTACTCAGCCAAAAAACCACAGAATTACAAGAAAATCTGTTGCAAGAATTACAAAACAATTTATTGCCAGAGTTTCAAGACAATTTGTGGCAAAAAATACAAGAAAACCTCAACGCTGAAATTGCTGAGGCTTTACAGGATATTAGTCGCGATCGCCAATTTTCGATCTCGGTTTCTGGTATTACTTCAGAAGACGATCGTTAGTTTTTGGGCAATCAGCTTTTCAATTATCAGTCTCTAAGGGGCAGTAGGTCTTGGGCAGTCGGCAGTCGGCAATCGGGGGATTTTCAGATGTAGGGTGGGCAATGTCCACCATCTTAAATGTTGTATTTCGTAGATTAAGTTAAGAGATATAACTCTAGCTTTCAAGGTTTTTGTTGCCAAATATCAGGTAAAAACTTAGAGGTTAGTAATGGTGGGCGATGCCCACCCTACTATTTTGACTTCTAACAACCAACAACCAACAACCAACTACCCCTTAAACTGAAACCTGTGTCGATAATTCGCCACCGACTCCACCAAACCAATGGCAATAAAATTCGTCAGTAACGCCGATCGCCCATAACTCAGCCATGGTAGCGGAATCCCGGTAATGGGAGCGAGTCCCACCGTCATGCTAATATTCACCATCGCCTGAAAAGCCACCATTGATAACGTCCCGATGGCTAACAGCGAGCCAAAATTATCATTAGCATTCATCGCAATAAAGACTAAGCGCAAGCAAATCAGCCAAAAAACGCACAAAACCGCAATACAGCCCGCTAAACCCAGTTCTTCGCCAATTGCCGAGAAAATAAAGTCCGTGTGTTGCTCTGGAATAAAATTCAACTGCGTTTGTGTCCCTTCATTAAGACCGCGACCCCAAACTTCCCCCGACCCAATGGCAATGCGAGACTGAATTAGGTGATAACCACCCCCTAACGGGTCTTTTTCCGGGTGCAAAAACAAAATCAAGCGGTCTTTTTGATAAGGCTTGAGTAACCCCCAAGCCATACCTGCTAAACTGCCTGCGGCTACATTTAAAGCAACCGCCCCAAGAGTGCCAATAAAGCGTAGGGGCAGGGTACACCAAGCCAAAATTCCCATCAGAATGACCCAGACAAACCAACCGGGCAAAAAGAGGTTGTATAGTAAGGCGGCGGCTAGAGGGGAAATCATCAAAACAATCCAGCCTGGATTAGCATTCGCCCAAAACAGCATTCCTAGGGTAATTGCGCCAAAAACTAAACCCGTTCCCAAGTCCGGTTGTAGCATTACCAATATCCAAGGCACTAAGGCAACGAGCAACACTCGCGCGACGGAGGTCAATGTGGCAGCAGGTTGTGAATGCAGTAAAGCCGCTAAGGTGATAATTAATCCTACTTTGGCAAATTCCGACGGCTGGACGTTAAACGAACCGATATTAATCCAGCTTTGTGCGCCATTGGCACTCACCCCAATAATGATGACCGCAATCAGAGAAACATTAGTGATGGCGTAGGTTATCCAATGCCAAGGTCGTAATAATTCGTAATGCCAACGAGACAAACTCATGACGATGATGAGGCCAACCCCACCCACAATCCAATGTTGCCACCACTCGGTCGCATCGGCTCCTTGATTGAGTTCGGTACTGCGAATCATCACGCCTCCTAGGGCGGTCAAACCGACCACAGAGATTAATAGCAGCCAATCGAGTTGTTGCCAAGAGGCGAAAACCAATTTCCAGTCAAAAAACTTAAACGAGCGTCGAAACATAGGAGTTAGGCTAAAGCAGCGACAGAGATTTTGGCGGCAAGTTGTTGAGCGACTTGGGTGAGGGCGATCGCGGACACGGATTCAGGTTCGGCGATGACAATGGGCGTACCGCGATCGCCCCCTTCGCGCACGGGCAATTCTAAGGGAATACAACCGAGTAATGGCACATTGAGTTCTTGCGCCGTTTTTTCCCCTCCTCCCGAACCAAAAATATCGTAGTGAGTTTCCGGTCGATCCGGCGGTATAAAATAACTCATATTTTCCACAATCCCCAAGACATTTACCCCCAATTGCTGAAACATTTTCAAACCGCGACGGGCATCTTGTAATGAGACATTTTGGGGGGTGGTGACAATAGCAACTCCCGACATAGGAACGGCTTGCGCCATCGTCAACTGAGCATCTCCCGTACCGGGGGGCATATCTACAACAAGATAGTCTAATTCTCCCCAATCGACTTGATACAAGAATTGACGAATAATGCCGTTGAGCATGGGGCCTCGCCAAATCACGGGTTGATCGGGATCGATTAGAAAGCCCATCGAAACCATTTTTACGCCGTGATTAAAAGCGGGTTCGAGGACTTCTTGACCTTGGTCGTTTTTTTGCACCATGACTTTAGCTTCGCTTAATCCCAACATAGTCGGGACGTTCGGGCCGTAGATGTCCGCATCGAGTAAACCCACTTTGGCCCCGGCTTGAGCTAAAGCCACAGCAACGTTAACTGCTACGGTACTTTTGCCGACTCCGCCTTTGCCACTAGAAATGGCCAAAATGTTTTTAACATCGGTAATGCCTTGGCGATCGGGCAGTGCTTTTTGTTGGGGGGTTTCGGCGGTTACGTCTATTTCGACGGTTTCAACCCCAGGCAACTGTTTGACGGCTTTTTGACAATCTTCGACAATAAACTCGCGCAACGGACAGGCCGGTGTTGTGAGGACTAAGGTAAAGCGAACGGTGCTGCCTTGGATATTGACGTTGCGAATCATGTTTAAGTCCACCAAACTTTTTTGCAGTTCGGGGTCTTGGACTGGACGCAGTACGTCTAAAACAGCTTGGGCTTCCAACATCTTGAAACAGTAACAATAGTTTTAGTTATGTATATAGATGTTAACGGTTTGTTGCACTTGTTTGTATTGATTTGTTGTTGGTTACTGGTTGTTGGTTGTTTGGGTTCGTCGTACCGGAATCTTCTAATTGGTCATTGGTCATTACTTCCCCCACTGATAACTGATGACTGATAACTGTTGACTGAATTAGCCATCTTCGGAAAGCAAACCCCAATCCGACGAGCCAATTCTTTCGGCAGCAGTGGCTAAACTGGAGGCGACGCGGGCGACATGAGGACGAATCCAAAACCAGATAAAGGGCGATAGCCAGCCTTCGAGGGTGACTGAATAAGAAATGTAAGTGCCACAAAGGGTGGATTCGACTTGGTAGGTAATGCGGTTGTGGACTCCGGGAAACATGATGACGCGCACGCTGAGGAGTTCGTTGGGTTTGACTCGTTCGACAAAAATACGGATGGGAATGGGCAGAAAGCGGGTGACGACTTGGTAGATCAGACCCGGTTTGGCGATTAAGCCTTGGGGGGCGTTGGTACTAGAAATCAAGGGATTCCAAGAGACATCGGCTAAATCGATGAGTTTTTGCCATAGTACATCGACCGTGGCTTGACTCACGGCGCGATAGGTTTTGTAAAGGGAAAATTGGCGGTTGTTGTGCCAATGAGCCAAGATACAGAGTAACGGGAAGTAAAGAATCATAGAAAAATTTGCTTAAAACACTGTCTAGGGAGGTTTTTCTTTTTCAGTAAAGAGGACGGCATGACGTTAGAAGATTGAAGGTTAAACGGGGCAGACTGTGGCAAAATTGTACAAAACTTAATGAGTGTTTCGCGTCGTTGCGGCTCAATTCAAGATAATCTGGGTACGATCGTAGTCTAGAAATTAAGCGGTAAAACTTTTAGAGTCGAATGACAATTTCTCCAGAAGATGTAACGTTGAACCCCAAAGCGTCTACTCCAGCGGCCAATTCTCGCGATCGCGTGAGTCAGTTTATGCGCCAACTTCAAGATGAAATTTGCGCTGGACTTGAAGAACTGGATGGCAAAAGCAATTTTATTGAGGATAGTTGGCAGCGTCCAGAGGGTGGTGGTGGTCGTTCGCGGGTGATTCGAGAAGGGGGTGTTTTTGAGCAGGGAGGGGTGAATTTTTCGGAAGTTTGGGGCGATCGCCTACCGCCATCGATTTTGCAACAACGTCCGGAAGCCCAAGGCCACGGCTTTTATGCCACGGGAACTTCAATGGTTTTACATCCGCGCAATCCTTATGTACCAACGGTTCACCTCAATTATCGCTATTTTGAAGCGGGGCCGGTTTGGTGGTTTGGCGGTGGAGCGGATTTGACTCCCTACTATCCTTTTGCTGAAGATGCTCGGCATTTTCACCAGACTTATCAAGGAATTTGCGATCGCCACCACCCAGAATATTATGCGGTTTTTAAGCAGTGGTGCGATGAATATTTTTATTTGAAGCATCGTCAGGAAACCCGGGGTATTGGGGGCTTGTTTTTTGATTATCAAGATGGCCGGGGATCGCTGTATAAAGGGCCGAATCCTGAAGGATTAGCGGCGGTGTATAGCGATAGTTTGCCGCCCCAAACCCCCCGCAGTTGGGAGGAGTTGTTTAGTTTTATCTCGGACTGCGGTGGCGGTTTTTTACCGGCTTACAGACCGATTGTGCAGAAACGTAACTCTATTGAATATGGCGATCGCGAGCGTAATTTTCAATTATATCGTCGCGGTCGTTATGTGGAGTTTAATTTAGTTTATGACCGGGGAACGATCTTTGGCTTACAAACAAATGGCCGTACTGAGTCTATTTTAATGTCTTTGCCGCCGTTGGTACGCTGGGAGTATGGCTACGAACCCGAAGCTGATACCCCAGAAGACCAACTGTATAAAACCTTCCTGAAACCTCAAGATTGGGTAAACTGGCAACCTTCCTAAATGGGGGTTCTGAGTTAAAATAGCCTCGATAGGTAGAAACGCGATGACCTCGCTGCCATTTGATGGGACAATTCCCGAAAAATTAAGGGAAATGGCGCGATCGCGTCATCGCTCAACTCTACCTCGATCGAATCGAAAAATTGCTGCTTGAGTTAAAGAGGCGAATTAACGAGTGATTCATATCGAGCAAACAAACTACACGACCCAAGATGGTACTATAGTTACCGTCTTAGCACCTAGCGGCAGGCTAGACATCACTACAGCTTGGCAGTTTCGCTTAAAACTGCAAGAGTGTATTTCTAAAACCAGCCGTCATGTTGTGGTCAATTTGAGTCAAGTTAACTTTATTGATAGTTCTGGCTTGACCTCTTTAGTCGCGGGAATGCGCGATGCTGATAAGGTGAACGGCACATTCCGTATTTGTAATGTTCACCCCGAAGCCAAGTTGGTGTTTGAAGTCACCATGATGGACTCAGTGTTTGAAATTTTTGAAACGGAAAAAGAGGCTCTCGAAGGCGAACCTCGCGCCGTCTAAATCTCTCATAGGAGGGCTTTTAGGTGATAATTTCTGTAGCAAAGTCTCGGCGCTTCTGAAAAATGAAAGGACCGAGTAAAGCACCCCAAATGGCTTGTCCCGTTTCGGGGTTAATGCCGCGATCGTAGACGTGCAGGATTTGAGGGGTGACTTCAAATCCGAGAAAGATTTGATACTGTTGATTGTCGTGAGTGAAGCAACAGGGGCGTTCGGGATCGCAGTGGGTGCGGAAACGAAACTGTGCGGCTGAGATTGGCTCGGTTTGAATGTCGAGGGTGCAACCGGGCAAAAATTCGATCCAGTCTGGGGTAATCTGCTGGAGTAGGGCGGGGTTTGTCCCCGCACCACGGACGCTTTCTATGTTTTTGAATTTGTAGTAGGCGATTTGTAGCGAATCGGGGGCTTCCGGTCGCGATCGCAAACGAAATAAACGCGGTCGATAGGGCTGGTCGAGTTTGAGGACGTTGGCTTGTTCGGCGTACAGACAAATACTGTCGTCGGTAAACAAGGGGACAGGACGCTGCCATAACCGCAGATTGACATACCAAGCCGGGTAGGCCAGGGCTTGCTCGGCGTTTTCAAATTCCCCTGCTAAGTATTGACCGAGTTGTAGCAATTGGGGGGATAAAGTCATAAGGCACGATGTTAACAATGTTTTTATTATTGCTGAGAAGCGATCGCTTTACCGTTTCTAGAGGATTCTGTGGACTCGCCCTTGGCAAAGGGGACGCGATCGCGAGACAATGGAAAGGCTGTATCCCCTAATATTTGGTCTTGTGGATCGAGTTCGTACTGTTTCCGACACAAAACGGAAGTTTTATTCCCACCACACCCGCCCGATTAACTCGGTCTATCGACGGGTTGTGGAAGAATTGATGGTTGAGATGCACTTGCTCACTGTCAATGTTCATTTTCGCTACAATCCGATTTACGCTCTGGGCGTGGTGACTACCTTCGATCGGTTTATGCAGGGGTATCGCCCGGAACGAGATGTCGAGTCTATTTTTCAGGCGCTTTGCTCGTCTGTGAATAGCGAGCCATCTCAGTATCGTCAGGATGCGAAAACCCTGAGCGCGATCGCCCAGAATTTGTCCGTACAACAACTGACGGCTTGGAATAGCGAGTTGACCTCAAATTCTGAGGCAACTCCGCTTTACGAAGCTTTGAAGGAAGTTGCTCTGAGCGAGAATTTTAAATATAGTCGTTTGTTGGCGATCGGCCTTTACACTTTAGTGGAGAATACCGATCCAGAGGCGGTTAAGGATGAGAAAACACGCCAGCCTATTTTGCAAGAATTATGCCAAAGCCTGAATTTGTCTTTTGACAAGCTGCAAAAGGACTTGGATTTGTATCGCAGTAACTTGGAGAAAATGACCCAAGTACAAGCGGCGCTAGCGGATGCACTGAATGCCGATCGCAAAAAACGTTTGGAGCGATCGCTTCAGAAAAAGTCTGATACAACGCCAGAGTCTTCAGGAGACGAACCGACTACCTCAGAATCATCCCCCACTGATTCTGAGGATTAAGGCATGGGCTTGGGGGGTTGAGTTGCCCTCCAAGCCATTGCTAATTGAGAGAGCTTTGTAAATACTGAATCAGTTGGGGAGCTTGCACTACTCCCTCCAGACGATCGACGGGTTGCCCGCCTTTGAACAAAACCAAGGTGGGTAAAGCTTGGATGTGGTAACGGGAAGCTAAGTTGGGATATTTGTCTGTATCAATTTTGACAATTTGCACGCGATCGCTCATTTGGGCATTGACTTGTTCTAAAATCGGGGTCATTAGTTGACAAGGGCCGCACCAAGTCGCGTAAAAATTGACCAAAATCGGACGGTTGCTATAGGACAGCATTTCCTCGAAGTTGCTAAATTGTTTTTTAGTCACCATAAATTTAGATTCAAAAGGGTAGTGGTTGGGCAAAAATTAGACATTTAGTTCGACAACTCCAATTGTAGAGAAAGTGAGTCAGAAGTTGGCCAACTGCCAGGGTTGCCTTCCCTTTGCCGCAATATGGTTTAATACGGTGGCAAATTGGAATCAGAAATTTATTTATGGAATTGCTACCCGAAAATTTACAAACACTGCGCGATCGCGTTGCCATTGTTACAGGGGCTTCTAGAGGGATTGGCAAGGCGATCGCCCTAGAATTAGCCCGTGTAGGGGCAACGGTGGTGGTGAATTATGCGCGATCGTCCCACGGGGCTGAGGCCGTGGTTGCTGAGATTACTGAAGCCGGAGGAAACGCGATCGCTATTCAAGCGGACGTTTCCCGCTTTGACGAAGCCAATCATCTTATTACCCACACGAAAGAAGAACTTGGTCGCGTTGATGTTTTGGTTAATAATGCCGGGATTACCCGCGATGGCTTGGTGATGCGGATGAAACTCGATGATTGGCAAGCAGTGATCGACCTCAACCTGACTGGGGTTTTTCTGTGTACCAAAGCCGCCAGTTCGGTGATGTTACGACAAAAAAGCGGCAGAATCATCAATATTGCTTCGGTTTCCGGGTTAATGGGGATCGCCGGCCAAGCCAATTATAGTGCCGCCAAAGCCGGGGTCATTGGTTTTAGTAAAGCCATGGCCAAAGAACTCTCCAGTCGCGGCATTACCGTTAATGTGGTTGCCCCCGGCTTCATTAATACCGACATGACCCAAGAGTTGAAAGAGGACTACAAACAACAAGTCCTCAAAGAAATTCCCTTGGGTCGTTACGGCGAACCCGAAGACATTGCCGGAATGGTGCGTTTTTTAGCCTCTGACCCGGCGGCGGCTTACATTACGGGTCAGACCTTTAATGTGGACGGCGGGCTGGTTATGGGCTAGTTTTTAGTTGTTGGTGGTGGGTTATTGGTTATTGGTTGTTGGTTACTCGTCACAATTCCAATTTCTTCCCGATTGCCGATTGCCGATTGCCGATTGCCCAATTCCCTCCCCCAATGCCTACTGCCCAAGACCTACTGCCTTCTTCCGAGACGCGATCGCGATAAAAAAGTCCGTATATTCCTGATAACCGCCAGGAAAAGCCACATTCAACACCAAAGGATCGCTAGTGTCGCGGGGATCGCCCGGCCCTTCGAGGACGGTGGACGGTTCATTGTGACTGAGTTTGAGGGGTTTACGGTTTTTGACTTCGCCGCCGCTACTGTCGATATAAACCACAATATTGCCCGTGTGGGTAATTTTACCGATTTCTTGGATCAGGTGGAGGAAGTTGCGATCGCTGCCTCCCCGACGAATTTCTAACTCTCCGTTGCGGTTATCGACATAACTGTTAACCGTATCCCCTACACCTACAATTAAGGGCATTTGCGCCGGATCGAAGTTATTTTCGACTAAATCCAGCAGTTCTGCGTGAGATTTCGGGGCTTGACGCACGCTGAAGTCTTCTCCGAGGGGATATGTGCCAGTACGGTGATAATAATAACGGTTGAGAAGGGCGAGAACTCCCGCTTCTTTAATTGCCCCACCTAACATAAACTGAAAGTCAGTTGTTCCCGAATCATTATCACTCGCAGGCAATAAAACTTCATGTTCCTCGGCATTTCGACCCAAATTCGGGGCATAATGCACAAAAAATGAGTCTCCTAAGCCCTGACGTTCGGCATCGTGGAGTAATTCTGTGGTAAATGCCTGAATATTAAGCTGTAGATTGCGATAAGTGCCGATATGGTGGGACGCTAAAACCTCGTAAAAGGTGTTGAGGTTCGCTGTGGGGGAGGCAATATTATCTAACACCGAAGACTCGATGCAGCGATTCAGTGTTTCGGGGTCTAGTATACCCTCATGCTTACTAAAAAAGTTCCTAAAGGCTGACCTAAAGCGGTCTGGGACGGCTTCGAGGAAATTCAGTTCCGCTTCACTGACACCGGGATGAGACACTTCTCCGGCGCGATTTTGCCATTGTACGCCCCCTGCGGCTAATCCGGGGAGGTAGTTGTTATTTTGGACGACGGTGGCGCGATCGCCAAACGCCCGTTCGATAATACCATTAACTCCCCGTTTACCAATATGTTCGCCGTTGGTTAGCACGAAAAAGTGGTTATCAAAGGCTTGAGTGGCTTTGACATAATCGGGGTTAATAACGCGAGTGAGAGGGTCTTTCACTAATCCCATACAAACCCCGTCTAAGTCTTGGATAATTAGTAAATTCTCAGTGTTGGTTAAAACTTGGGCAAGTTCGTCGTGATTTAAAGAAAGATGGGCGTTGTGTAAGCTGTGGTTGATAGTAGCTGACATAATTTAAATCGGGCTTGATGCAACGTTTCAACTGTATCATTTTCTCTAAGTCCGTTTGTCATCTATCTTTAGAATTAAATGGGCTAATATAAGTTAACTTAATTACTAATATTAATTTTATTACTAGGTTCAACCTGGTAACGGAAAAATAAGGCTCTGCCTCGATTAGAGCAATTTTATATTATCAAGAAAAACCCAGATGTAAATTTATTTCTGAGATGAAATTGTTATACAAGTCAAATTAATTGTCGAGATTGACCAATCGATTCTTGTCTTAAAGGTCTGAGATCGACCACAGCACCAAATTCCAGGAAAACTTGCCAGAATTTTTGATAGTTATTCCCCCAATAAATCATAGCACAAGACATGGGCGCACCTTTGCCTTTATCTTCACCATTTTCTAAGAATTTTAAGCGAGTATCGTAGAGAAAACAAACTGCTGTAGCTTGACCCCAAACGCAATCTTTCCAATGTTTGGTGTTCGTTGCGACTGGTACTAAAGCTAATACCTCCGATTGGTATTGTTGATGGGCATTGAGGCAATTTTTGAGCCAATCCTTGATAGAAGTTTGGCGTTCTTTATCGCGTCCGTAGGGAGGATTGACAAATATTTTAGGATAACTCCAAGAAGCTATTAAACCATCTTGTTGAGGGAGTTTATATTCAACTTTTGCTTTGACAATAGAGTAATCATTGGAGCAAGGATCGAGGTCAATTTCGCCATCAAATACATTTTTGACTGCTTCTACATATTTAGGAGGCGTTCCCCAATCTTGACTTTGTGAGTTAATTTTTCTGCCAGCAGTCATTTCAGTAATCAGTTATCAGTAATCAGTTATCAGTCCTGACACATTTTGTATTAGGACTGATGTCATTTACCATCTCTGGCTTAATCTCGTTACCAGGTTGAACCTGGTAGCGAAAAAACGAGGATATGTTTTGATTAGAGAGACTTTGTATTAT
>JAWQFT010000106.1:0-18151 GCA_035968055.1 Jaaginema sp. PMC 1080.18
ATCCAAGCTGACTCCATCCCCCAAGTTTTCCCGAAAATAAGACGCTTGATGGGGGTGTTTCTTGATAATTTCTCCCTTGCGATTGACTGTAATGACTTCAAAGGAGTAAGTCGGCAGTTGCGGAAAGTCCATGATTTTCAGGGACGGCAGGTCGTTTTTTATTTTATTATGGCTTGCCTAGGATGAATCTACGAAGTCCTAACGGACTAATTGAGACAATGCTGAGGTTAATTTTTCAGTGGCCTTGCGGCAAAGTTGACTCGAAACCGGGACAATAGAAGCAGGGAGTTTCAACTCTCACCCGCGACTGAATTAGGAGTGTTAAACGCCGTGGTAACGCAAGTCCCGACAAATCAAAATTACGAAGTTACAACCCAAGAAATTGCTAAGGAGTTAATTGCTGCGACGCGAGAGAAGCGTTCGTTTTTTAGCCAAGTTCGTTCCCAAATGCGAGTGGATGATAAGTTGCTGGATTGGGCAATGGCGAATCCGGGATTGCGCTATCAATTATTTAGCTTTATTGATTGTTTGCCTGCTTTACAGAGTAAGGCGGAGGTGGCTCGGCATTTTCAGGAATATTTGAGCAGCGAAAGCGTGGAATTGCCGGGAATGCTCAAAAATCTGCTTAATTTTGCTGACCCGAATAGTTTACCCGCACAAACGGCTGCGACAACGGTGTCTAAAGCGGTGGAAACTCTGGCTTATAAGTATATTGCGGGAGAGACGATTCCGAAGGTGATTAAAACCATCGAACGCCTGCGGAAGGATAAAATGGCGTTTACGATCGATCTCCTCGGAGAAGCGGTAATAACGGAAACTGAGGCACAGTCTTATTTAGACCGCTATCTGGATTTGATGACGCAGTTGAGTCAAGCGTCGCAAAAGTGGTCGAGAATACCGCAAATTGACGGAACGGAAGCCGAACCGATTCCCCAGGTACAGGTGTCGGTGAAGTTGACGGCGTTTTACTCCCAGTTTGATGCTCTTGACCCGGAAGGGAGTAAGATGGGGGTGGGCGATCGCATTCGGACTTTGTTACGCAAAGCCAAGGAACTCGGTGTTGCTGTCCACTTCGATATGGAACAATACGAGTACAAGGATATGACTTTGGCAATTCTCAAGGAGTTGCTGATGGAGGCGGAATTTCGCGATCGCAGCGATGTGGGAATGACGATACAGGGCTATCTGCGCGACTCGAAAGCGGATTTACAGGGCATTATTAACTGGGCCAAACAACGGGGTACGCCGATTACGGTACGCTTGATTAAAGGGGCGTATTGGGATCAAGAAACAATTATTTCAATTCAAAATCGCTGGCCGCAACCCGTATATAACCAAAAAGCGGCGACTGATGCTAATTACGAAGAATTGATGCAGCTTTTGCTGGAAAACCACGAATATCTCTACGGGGCGATCGGTTCTCATAATGTGCGGACTCAGGCGAAGGCGATCGCGATCGCGGAAACCCTTAAAATTCCCTCTCGTCGCTTCGAGATGCAAGTATTGTACGGCATGGGCGACCAACTCGCGCAAGCTTTAGTCAAACGAGGTCATCGAGTCCGGGTTTATGCGCCCTATGGGGATTTATTACCGGGAATGTCCTATTTAATTCGTCGTTTACTGGAAAATACGGCGAATAGCTCTTTCCTACGGCAGAATATGGAAGAACGCCCTATCGAAGACTTAATCGCACCTCCCCAAGTCGAAGCCGAACCTCCGGTAATTGCTAAGTCTCCCTTCCCTAATGCTGCCGATACTGATTACGCTGATGGGGAATTACGAGCTAAAGCCCAGCAAGCCGTTAAAAAGGTGCATAATAGCTTTGGCAAGACCTACTTACCCCTAATTAACGGCGAATATGTCGAAACCGAAGCCTTTTTGGACTCCGTAAACCCTGGCAACCCCAGGGAGATTGTCGGCAAAGTCGGTCAAATCTCCGTCGAACAAGCCGATATAGCCATGACTGCGGCTAAAACTGCTTTCAAAACCTGGAGTAAAACCCCCGTCCGCGAACGGGCTGGTATTTTACGCAAAGCGGCTGATATCATGGAGTCTCGCCGTCACGAACTCTGCGCTTGGATTTGTTGGGAAGTGGGTAAAATCCTGCCCGAAGCCGACGCAGAGGTATCCGAAGCCATTGATTTCTGTCGCTATTATGCCGACGAAATGGAACGCCTCGACCAAGGTTATAATTACGATGTCGCGGGGGAAAATAACCGTTATCGCTATCAACCCCGTGGGATTGCCATTGTAATTTCTCCTTGGAATTTCCCGATGGCGATCGCGACAGGGATGACTGTGGCTTCCTTAGTCACAGGAAACTGCGCTCTGCTTAAGCCTGCTGCCCCTTCTTCAGTCATTGCCGCGAAAATTGCCGAAATTCTCGTTGATGCGGGGATTCCCAAGGGTGTTTTCCAATACGTCCCCGGTAAAGGTTCGACAGTGGGGAATTACCTCGTCGAACACCCCGACACTCATTTAATTGCCTTTACGGGGTCTCAGGAAGTAGGTTGTCATATCTATGCAGAAGCCGCTAAACTGCGTCACGGACAAAAACATCTCAAGCGGGTGATTGCAGAGATGGGGGGCAAAAATGCTATTATCATCGATGAAAGTGCCGACCTGGATCAAGCCGTAGCGGGGGTTGTGGCTTCGGCGTTTGGCTATACGGGTCAGAAATGTTCGGCTTGTTCCCGCGCGATCGTCCTCGCTGCCGTTTATGATAGCTTTGTGGAGCGTTTAATCGAAGCGACCAAATCCCTCAATGTGGGAACTACCGACAATCCCAGCACTAAAGTTGGCCCGGTGGTAGATGAGAAAGCTCACAGCAACATTCTGGAATACATCGAAACGGGCAAAAAAGAAGCTACCCTGGCTTTTAGCGGACAAACCCCCGAAATTGGCTACTTTATCCCACCTACTATTTTCACCGATGTAGATGCCAACGCCATTATTGCTCAAGAAGAAATTTTTGGCCCGGTGGTTGCTGTTATCAAAGTTGACACCTTTGAGAGCGCGATCGCGGTAGCCAATAATACCAATTATGCCCTCACTGGGGGGCTTTACTCCCGTACTCCTTCACACATCGATAAAGCCTACGCTGAGTTTGAAGTCGGGAACTTGTACATTAACCGTACCATTACAGGCGCGATCGTGTCGCGTCAGCCCTTTGGCGGTTTCAAACTCTCTGGGGTGGGTTCAAAAGCCGGAGGCCCGGATTACCTCCTGCAATTCCTCGAACCCCGTCACGTTACCGAAAACATCCAACGTCAAGGTTTTGCACCGATAGAAGGGGCAGAATAATTCATTTTTGACTTATTTCTCGGCTCTGTCTCGATAATATTACGGGACAGAGTTTTTGTTTGGGGTGTGTCATCAATGAAGCCAGATGACAAAGGCAACTAAGTGAATAGCCCCCAAGAAGTTGTCAGCCAACAGCGCCCCGATCTTATTGATGTTATATCGCGACTAATTGAGTCAATCAAAATACGAAAATGGGGGCGGTGGGACTTGAACCCACACGAGGTTTTAGCCTCAACGGATTTTAAGTCCGTAGCGTCTACCATTCCGCCACGCCCCCTTTTTGGGTCAGACTTTCAGTATAGCACTGAAGTCAACGTTTTTTATTTCACCACAAAGCTGTAGATTTCGCAAGCTTATGTTTAAAAATTCCAAGCAGTGAGGCTCAGGGGTTACAATGAGTAGTCGAGTTGATTATCGTATTTTGTGGCACGACATTTTTTAAAATAATGAATCTAGACAACATCTCTCTAGACACGCTGTTGGTATCGAGTTTGTATTTGGGGTTGAGTGGGCTATATTTGCTGGTATTGCCCGGAGTGCTGTACTTCTACCTGCAAAAGCGTTGGTATGTTGCCAGTTCCATCGAACGGCTAATCATGTACTTCTTTGTGTTTTTCTTGTTCCCCGGCTTGCTGTTGCTGAGTCCGTTTTTGAATTTTCGACCGAAGCGTCGGGAAGTGGGAACTTAAATTTTGGAGCTAAGGCGGCAAATACTGAGTTAGACCGCCTTCTGTGCAGCATTTCAGGCAAATTTGAGCAAGATTATGCGACGAATTGACGCGATCGCGATCGGTTTAGGAGTTTTTCTAGGAGGAGGATTGTTATATCTCCTTCTACAAGTGGTGGGATTAGATAGCCAAAAAGCTGGAATTTGGTCGCAAGCGGCTTTAGTTGTGGTAATTCTGGGGTGGCTTGCGACGTATTTATTCCGGGTGAATGGTAAAAACATGACCTATCACCAACAAGTCCGGGAGTACGAGGACGCAGTGATGCAAAAGCGTTTAGAAGAAATGTCTCCCGAAGAAATCGCCAAACTGCAAGCAGAAATCGAAACTGAATCGACCGAAGTTGAAAATCCCACCCAAGGATAGTGGTAAAATCGAGAGTCTGTATCATCTACATCCCTTGACCCATGACTTCGGTTTTCGAGCGCCTTTCTGGTTTACAACAACAATCTCGCTGTGCTTTAATTCCCTTTATCACTGCCGGAGACCCGGATTTAGCAACTACCGCGAAAGCATTGCGGGTGTTGGATGAAGCGGGGGCTGATTGTATCGAGTTGGGTGTGCCGTATTCTGACCCTCTAGCCGACGGGCCGACGATTCAAGCGGCTGCGACACGGGCGTTACAGCGAGGGGTGAAGTTAGAGGATGTGTTGGCAATTGTGCGGGAAACTGCCGGACAAATTAGCGCCCCAATTGTTTTATTTACTTACTACAATCCCATTTATTATCGGGGGATTGAAAGCTTTTTAAAGCAAATTAAGGATGCGGGGGTAAAAGGTTTGGTCGTGCCGGATTTACCTTTAGAAGAAGCTGATAATTTGTTAAAACCCGCCGCCGAGATGGGGATTGAAGTGACGCTGTTGGTTGCGCCGACAAGTCCCCCAGAAAGAATTAAAGCGATCGCGCAGCAGTCCCAAGGCTTTGTCTATTTAGTCAGTGTAACCGGAGTCACGGGAGCGCGATCGCAAGTGGCTAGTCGGGTGAAAGATTTAATCCCGATGCTACGAGAAGCCACGAATAAGCCGATTGGGGTGGGTTTTGGTATTTCTGAACCCCAACACGCCCAGCAGGTCAAGGAATGGGGCGCAGATGCGGCGATTGTGGGGAGTGCCTTTGTGCAGCGTTTAGCCAGTGGTACGCCAGAGGAAGGGTTAAAGGCGATTGATCGGTTTTGTCGGGCTTTGAAAAGCGCGATCGCGTCAGTTAGATGATTTTTGAGCCAATATAGCCAACAATAATCGTTCCCGGCTTTAATGGCCAAAAATACAGCCTCCAAGCCCCAGGAGTCATTCTCAAATGTAAACTAAAAAGACGATTTGTGCCATCAGGACATCGAATCGTTAATTCTGTTTTAAATTTTTTGAGTCGCGACTCGCTTTCTGGAGTAGTTTTGCTAGGAATACTGTCTAAACTAAATTCTGCTGCTGTCCAACCTTTAGCGGCTTCTTCGAGTTCCTCAAATAACCGCTTCTTCACTTGCATCAGCATCGGATTTCCTGTTTGCAGAGAACAAATTTGGGTTTCTACAGAATCGCAAAATTCTAAATGAGGAAATAACTCATTGCGGCGTTGCCAAAGCTCATTGCCATCTTTAATACGGGTTTGACTTCTAGTTTTAATCCAATTTGCGTGAGTTGAGATGTGAATACTGCGGCTACTATGAACAATCTCTCTTTGTTCGCTTATCAACTCATCAGGGTTATCTTCATCAATGGTGTTAATATCTAAAATGACGCGATCGCAATCCCATTTTTCATGAGAACATAAACTAATTGCGAGAGAATCGCTAATCAGTGCAAAGCCAAGCCCTAAAGCAGTAGAATTTTCAGAGAAAACTTCTAACAAATTAAAGCTATCTTGGATTTCTGCGGTAACGTCAATTAAGTAAGGTGACTTAGTAATTAAAGTTAACAGAAATCTACGTTCTTCACGATCGACTTCTCGATCGTTGCGCCATTTTGCGACAGGATAATTCGGTGCAAGTTCGATAGTATTAATATTATCGTGAGTCCGTACAACCTTTTTGACACCACAACGGGTTGCTGTACGAATTGTCTGAATTAATTGTGACATCCATTGTCGTGCAGTGATAATATCCGTTGCAGGAGTTTGTAGAGAAAGTTCATTTAACACCATCTCCAAATCCATTTATTCTTCTCCTGCGGGTTCTAATAGTGCTTCTAAGCTGTTATCCCATTCATCAAAAAATCCTTCTGGCCAATCATCAAGTCTTCCATTTTTATCAATTTTTGGGGATACGACTTTAGTTATTAATTCTTCCTGAGTTTCTTCCCGTTGAAAATAATGTAATTGCACATCATCAGGCTTAATTTTACTATCGTGAGTGGCGACACGAATACCATTCAAAATATGATCGCTGTGAGTTTCAATAATAATTTGAATCCCACAACTAGCGGCTAATGATAATAATTCACCCATTTTCGCTTGTCCTTTGGGATGTAAATGGGCTTCAGGATTTTCTAATAAGATGAGAGTTCCAGGTTGTGAAGATAATATGGCTACGATAATCGGTAATGTATAGCTGATACCGAAGCCTACATTAGTCGCTCGATAAGGATTACTAAGTTTGTAGGAATATTGTAAACTTACTAAATCTAACTCAGAGCTATCTTTAACATTAATTCGTGTTCCTGGGCTAATTTCACTCATCCATGCTTCAACTTGTTGAAGAAGTAAAAGAGAATCTTGCGATGGATGCTGTAACTTTTTAAAGCTAATTTCTCGGTCGCGGTACAGTGAAAGAAAATAGGCTGTATATTCCCCTTTACTTCCCAGTTGGTTATGCTGTCTGACTTGAAAATCTGATATTTCTAGATAGGTTCTAGGACCTAAGCGCTCCGCTTGGATATAATGAAACTTATCTTGAAATAAGTTATATTCATAGATTTCTTTTGTTTTTACAGATGAATCAATTTTTAAAACATCCACTTCTCGATCGTATTTGAAATACCACTTACTTTCTATATTATTCTCCCAAGTAATCTCAAAACCAATAATATCTTCGGTAGCGGCTTCAAATAAAATATCTTGTGCCGTCCCCAGACAAACTAAGTCACCATTGATCGCTAAACCAATATCGGTTAATAAATCTTGCTGATAAGACTGTCGAAGTAATAATAAAGATTGTAAAACTGATGATTTACCACTACTATTTAATCCCGAAAGTAATGTGAGATTTTTTAGGGCTAAACTTTGATCCTCAAAACATTTGAAATTTTTGAGTTTAAGAGAATAAATCACATCAACACCTCTTGTACCAGTTGTTCAACAGTACGAAAACGTAGCTCTACTTTCTGAGTGGCTTGAGAAATTGACTGTAAGAAACTACGATCTTGGTCGGCCAGATCGCTGAATTTTTGAATCAAGGTATTTTTGCATTGCTTTAGTAACTCAATTTCGCGATCGCCCAGATGACTCAAAGTAACAGACCAAACTTCAAATAAAGCTTGATTTAGCGGAAAACGTCTGCCTCCAGGTTTGGGAATTTTCCGAAAAGTATTTTCACCAAAAATCTCATAAGCTGCTACCATAGCTTTTTTGAACTTATTTTCAATATCTTCTAAATTTTGTTCGGAAAATTCGTTATTAATTAAAGTCATCGTGTCTACAAAGAAAGTGTCTCTACTTTCAAATTCTGAATATTTAGTATAGCCATAAATTGAATAGGCTAAGAAACCAAGAATAAATTCGCGATCGATCATTCGCTTTCTCTTTTTGGAATTATCAAATTCTGTAGCTCTAATAAACTCTGGAAATAAAGATAAGCGTTCTAATAATTTTGTGGCTTTACCTTGATTCAAAGCATGACGCATTTCTTGGGGTGAAAGCGGCATTCCTCCTGTATTAATTCGTCTAAAAATGTTGTATTTAACGGCAGGAGGTGTACCGGGTTCAATCATAGATAAGGTCAATTCAGTTTCGAGGATACGACGTTGATATTTACGATGGAGTTGGGAATAATATTTCCCTTCAAGTTCAGTTAGATATTGAAGTTCAGTAAGTTGTAGAGGTTTATCAACTTGATTCTTCTTATCAACAACAAATTCTTTTAAAGTTGTAAGTCTTTGTAGTCCATCAATAACAACCCATCGATCGTCATCAGTAGCATCTATATAAAAAGCAGGTAAGGGAATACGAATTAATATCGATTCAATCAACAAACTTTTTGCTTTTTGAGTCCAAATATTTTGACGTTGAAAATCGGGATTGAGATTGAGTTCACCATACCAAATGCGTTTGAGTAATAAATCGATAGTTATTTTGCGTGTATCAACCCGAATCTTGGTCGGATCGAAAGGTCTATTGATTCCCTCAAAATATTCTTCTTCAAGATCATCAGAATCGAGGAAAAAATTTTGTTGCGTTATTTCTGCCATGATATTGAGATATTTGCATTCAGTTGTGCCGAATCCTGAGTTAATCTAATTCTACGGTGTAGTCGCGATCGCCCACGGTAACGCGATCGCCCGTGACTAATTTTTTGCCCCGTCGTAACTCAACTTCGCCATTCACCAAGACTTCTCCGTCTTGAATCATTAACTTGGCTTGACCTCCAGTAGCGGTAATGCCTTGCCATTTGAGGAATTGCGCGAGTTTGATGGTAGATTGTTCTGGGCTTGTCATGAATTGTTGATGGCGAACCATAATAAATGTATCGCTATACTATCCTTTCAGAAAGCAGAATTGAACGGGCAATAAAGACATGGTTGTACTCGATCCCAACTATCCTCAAATTGTGCTGTCGTTTCATTATCGCGGCTTCGAGATTCAGATCGATCGGCAAATGGATGAGGACGGGGAGAGTTATGCTGCTTGGGCAAATTATAGCTATGGTTGCGCGATCGCCGTTCCCCAAGCCCGTCACCGCACGGTAGCCATCCAACGGGCTAAGGCTTGGGTGGATCGTCGCTGTCGGCAAAAATAGGAATTAATCTGGCTTAAATGCCAGTTATCGCGGCTATTTTCCTGAAGATGAGTCAGATTGATAATCTTTTTCTGCTTCTTTTAGCCAGCGATCGCTAATTTCAGCAATGGTATTATTTTGCTTAAGTTGCAGCAGCACTTGGCTGAGATCGCGAGTGAGAGCGCTGTTTCGGGGTAAAACAAAACCGAAATTTTCGGCATCGAGGCTAAAGTCCGCTAATTCCAACTTGAGATCGGGATTTTGTAACAGGTAATATTGCAAAGCTGGGCGATCGAAAATCAAACCGCGAACTTGGTCTTCGGTAATAGCCGTCACCGCTTCTTGGAGGTTAGGATATTCTTGGGGTTTAGCTTGGTATTCTTGCGCCCAGGTAACGCCTGTCGTGCCGGAAATGACCGCTATTTTCGTATCGCGTAGATCGTCGGGGTTGTTAATCGAGTCTGCCGTTGCACCCGACAAAGCCAGAGTTAAAGCCGAAGCTAATCCCGCCGTGAGCGAAGAAACTGCCAGCATCGAGATTAACATCCAAATCCCCGCTACAAAGCGCCCTGCCGAGGTAGAAGGAGCGCGATCGCCATAACCGACTGTAGTCAATGTTACCAAGGCAAACCACATCCCATTGCCCACCCCTTGCCAATATTGCTCCGGAAATTGTTCGGAATTTTGCTTCCGTTCGGCGAACCATATCCCATTTCCCACCAAAAACAGAACCAAAGCCAGTACCCCTGCCGAAGTCAATGCTGTTGTGCGAAATAAGGGTTTTAAGCGATTCCAGAGGCTAGGAGATTCTGAGGGAATGAGAACGCCAATCCGAGAGACGAAGTAAGGCTGGGTAAAGTCAACTCTTTCTAAACGTTCGGCATTAATGCTAAAAGGCCCGATGAGGAGATCGAGTTCTTGATTGGCGACAGCATCAATCGCGGCTTGGGTATTGGTTTGTAGGACAAATTCGTACTCAATATCTTGATTCGTGGCGATGTAATCCCAAAGATCGGGGATAATGCCTTGAATTTTATCTTCTCCTTGAATGACAAAAGGAGGCGAGCCGCCAATTCCGACAGTTAAGGGGGCAGCTACGGTTTGATTTTCGGCAGGTGTTGGCGTAGCTTGAGTATTTGAGGGCGTTGAGGTTTGGGCGATCGCTCCTATTGTCCCCGAAAAGGCGATCGCACAACTTAAACTGAATCCAGCTAACCAACGATATTTCATAAATCTTCACTTTCCCTTAATGATTCGTTACCCATTGTAGAGAAAGACACTCTGTTGGTTACTTAATCGTTGGTTATTTGGGGAAAATTAAGCCACTTTCTCTATCTCCTGCTGAGGTATTGGAGGTATCTTGCAGAAAATACTGAGAAATTACGCGATCGCGCCTTTCAATCATCAAATTTCTAAACCAATGACATTTTGTTCGGGGGGATGTTCGACCACAAATTGATATCCGATATGGCGTTTTTCTTGCGGATTTAAGGTTAAGTTCCACTTCAGTATTCCTAATTTTTCGGGTTCGATTTTAGGGTTAATTTGCGTTAATTTAACTTTCAGTTTTTCATTGCGGCTGACGGGAAGTTGCTCTTGTAGGATAAGGTTAACGGCGGTATCTTTGAGATTCGTTACGGTTAGTTTGTACGCGAAAGTAATACGTCGTTGTCCTCCTATTATTTTCTTATCAACTTGTCGTTCAATTAATTCTCGTTCCAGTTGGATTCCTTCATCAATACCTAAATTAAGAGTTAATTCTTGTCCCGGTGCAATATTTTGTAGAGAAGTTTTCCCGACAAATTCCTCATCTCGGAAAATATTAGCTTGTCCGGGGAGTAATGTAACTCCAGTTTGGGGGTTTGTCATTTTGGCTTGTAAGTAGGCAAAACTGACTAACTTCGGGATAGCAATATAATCGAGATTGGCTGGATATTCGTCACGAAAAAGGGTAACTTTGTGGGGGTTATTATCGCTGGGAATATCTCCTCCTGCATTAACTTGAAATGTGACAATATTACCCGCTTTTTCGACATTCGCTGTCACGATTTCTGCGGCTTGGGGTGCAGCACCTCCTGGTAGCATACTTTCATCTACACTTGCTGCAAATGCCATCAAGTCTTCTTCTAAAGATTCAGTGGTTACTTGTCGGGCAGTCATTATTGGTGCGGAGGGTGCAAATCTGGGCGCAGGGGGTGGTTTAGGAAAGTCAATAAACCAAGGATTGAGTTTAGGAGGAAGCGAACCTAAACCGGGTTTTGCAGTAGAAAGAGTTAAGGAAACACCTAGCCAATCTTCTCCGGTATTTTGTTTTATTTCGGCTAAGTAATCCAGAGCAATTGTTTGTTTTTGACTATTTACTTGTAAGTCATATAAGGGTAGCCAACTAGCATTATTGACGACATAAGAAGCTTCGAGAATAAACTCTCCTGCTTCCCTGGCTTCAACAGAAACGAAGATACCGTAACTCTGAGTTTGGGTGGGTTTTTGGAATTGATTGAGGCGTTTTTCGAGAGTGCTGATTTGCTTATTTAAGTTTTGCCTGTCTTGCTGAAGTTGAGTGATTTCTGTCGCATAGTTGAGGTGGCGATCGCCCACAAATTGCAGTAAACTCTCAGTAGTGTCTAAATCGGTTTCTCGTTGGGCTAAACTGCGGGCAAAATACTGAACGGATTTGTCTTTGAGGGAACTGACAAAATTCTGTTGCAAAGCTACACTACTAATGCGGTTTTGGAGGTGTTGTTTTTGTTGTGTTAGGTTTTCAATTTCCGCTACAATCTCAGCAATTCGTCCCTCGACGGGTTCAGTTTGATAAACGGTTTCGGTGCGAACCCCTAACAAGCGGACGGGAGTATTTCCCATTCCTTTGACTCGTATCGAATCCGATTGCAGTGATAGGGGAAGATCGGCAATAATTAGTTCAGTTTCCGATCCGGTTAGTTGTATTCTACCGCGACGTTTGACGAGAGCGCGATCGCGATAAACGGTAACGGCATGGATTTGGGTATCTAGATTGACTTGCATAAGCAGTATATGAGGGGAACGTTGGTGCGAGGATTGACTCGTTTCTTGTTATTAGTTATTAGTTATTGGGGTCAAGTCATGTCCAGTCATCTGTAGGGGCTGGGTTTCCCTGCCCAATTTAACATTAATACCTTGTCGATTATTGTTCGTTAACGGTATTAAATCGTAATCCCAAACAGTTTGAAATTGTACAAGCAAGACTCACCCCTTAACAAACTTAAATCTCGTTAAATTTTGGCATTTGAGCTTGCTTTTCACGAACAACCAATAACCAATAACTAATAACCAATAACCAATAACAAACAACTAATAACCAACCACAACAAAATACAAATCCGAGTAAACTTCAACGCCTGAAGGATAATTTCCGGTGTAATCGGTTGTTTAGCTTCTCCCAGTAACGGTTTCTCCTTGATAACTCCGTTATAACTGTTCTTCCCGCCCATCTGCACCCCCAAAGCTGCCCCATAAGCGCATTCACTCCAGCCGGAATTGGGGCTAGAATCTTGAATCGCATCTCGACGACACAGGGTTAGGACGTAACCGGGCTTTCCTGAAAGTAAAGCAATAGTAAGAACCGTCAAGCGACAGGGAAGCCAGGTTAATCTGTCCTCAAATTGAGCGCTAAACCACCCTAAATCCTGATAAGGTTCTCGACGGTATCCCACCATCGAATCGAGGGTACTAGCAGCCTTATAAGCGAAGCACAGAGGGATTGCACCTACCCCTGGTATGCAGCTTCCCAGGATGGCGTAGAATAAAGGGGCTGTTACCCCGTCGGTGGTGTTTTCAGCTATGGTTTCGAGGACAGCCCGCAGAATTTCGGCTTGGGAGAGGTTGTTTGTGTCGCGACCAACGTATAAACTCAGTTTAGTTCTAGCCGTGTCGAGATCGCCATTTTGCAGGGGTTGGAGAACATCGAAAGCCGCATCCCTGAGACTCCGGGCTGCAAAACAACTCCCCAGGGCGATCGCGCTTGCTACAATCCCAACTAGAGGATGTATTATCGCCGCTAGTTGTACCATACCCCAACTCGCGATCGCACTCCCCCCCATTAACCCCACACCGAGTATAATTCCTGCAAGCCGTCGCGGCCATTTTCCCTCAAAGCGAGGAAGGACAAAATCGCTGTAGCGAGAAATTACCCCACCCATAACTTGCACTGGGTGCGGCCAAGACCAAGGATCGCCGATAATATAATCAAGTAATGCTGCTCCCACTAAAATAACAATGGGGGCAAATTCTGTTAATCGTAAAATCACATTTCCCTCGCGGCCAAGAAACCTGGATAATAGGCTATCCTAGTTAACCGCTTAATATCTTAAAATTTAGGGGAATATTGGATGCAGAACTTTGTACGATTGCGGCATTGGTGTATTGCGGGACTGCTCGCGATCGCAGTTACGATCGGAAGTTGGAACTTGGGGACAAATCCCGCTTGGGCAGGTTTAGAAAACGACCGTTATGATGGCAATATCTTTGTGTTGTATGCGGGGAACGGTTCTCTTGTACCGACGCGCATCACTTTAGCTGAAGCTTTGCAACAACATCGTCCGGTTGTATTAGTATTTTATGTTGATGATAGCCGCGATTGTAAAGAGTATGCCTTAGTAGTATCGCGTCTGCAAGAAAGTTACGATCGCGTTGCCAGTTTTATTCCAGTTGATGTTGATTCTTTAGCATTAAATCAAGAATACAGCCTGAATGCACCCGGTCATTATTATCGCGGTTTTGTGCCGCAAGTCGTCGTTTTTGACCAAAATGGAGACGTAAGACTCGATGAAATTGGTCAGGTAGCTTACGAAAAAGTCGATGACGTTTTGCGAGAAGTCTTTAATTTATTACCTCGTTCCGAATCGGTTGAATTAAAACGCCGTCCCTTCAATGAGTTTAATGCGGAATTGAGTAAATAACTCGCCTTGGCAACCACAATTTTGTTGTTTTAGTTACACTAAAAGAGTGGCTAGGTAACTTACAATACCAACCGATTCCAGAAAATTGACTTGTTTGTAATATTTTCCTATGGCAAAACGTTCCTCCCTTTCGTTTGATTCGTCTCAAATTATGACGCGGGCTGATGAATTAATGAACGCTGCGTCTAATCGCTATCGCATTACCGTTCAAGTCGCTAATCGCGCGAAACGCCGTCGTTACGAAGACTTTGAAATGAACGATGACCCAATGATGAAACCTGTCATTCGGGCTGTTATTGAAATGTCAGACGAAATTACTCAACCCGAAATTATAGGAGATTGAAGGCTTTTTTCTTTTGTCAACTGGGGAAACTGAATCGGTTTATTACTAGAGGAATTTTGTAAAACTCTAGGAAGTGGAATTGCGAAAAATATTAGCTGCCTTTCCGTGGAAAAAACTCTTGATTTCGTTCCCCTTTGATGAAACTTTTAAGTTAAAAAATCATTCTGTAGTAATACGTTTGTGGTTTGAGATATTGTACTCAAGCTCAAAGCCAAGAATGGTAAACCTTAACTACAAAACGTACTACTACTTTGGTTGAATTTTTGAATACCATCCTTACTATGCCAATCTCTCAAAAACGCCTCGTGCAACTTATTCTCGGTGCTTGTTTGAGTTGTTTGATTGTCACAATCTGTGGCAGCTTATTTGCCCCCACTCAAGCGCAATTTATTGATGCCGAACAAGTCGCACCCAAAATTTACGAACAATTACCCGACTTTCCCAAAGCAAACAACTATATCAACAAAGAAACTGGAGAAGTTGAAGTTGAAAATACGTTGATTTCCCGCTTAATTCGCTATCACATCTTTGTCAAAAGTCGTCCTATCGAGTATCGTTTGGATTGGAAACTTACCCTAGCTGATTACTTAGGAATTTTAGACCCAATTCAAGTGGCAAATTATCCGGGTGCGAGCGATTTAACCGAAAATCCAGCCCGTCAAGATATTGCCTTAATTCAAGGTTTAACTCGCGAACAACGCAACGATTTCGCGAACGCGATCGCGGCTCGTTTCAACAATACCACCCCATCGGTCAATTCATCCCCAACCCCCCAAAATAGCAATCCAGGGGCAGTCAAACCTCCCCAAAGACCAAATTTGCCCCCCGCACAAGGAGGGGCAGATTTACTGCGATTTTAGGGCAAAAATCGAGTCAGCCAGCCAGAACTTAATTTCTCTTGCTGGCTTTTTTGTCTTAAGAAAAAGGAATCACCGGACAACTCCGTTCCGAAAGCGGTGGTATGACATCCCAAGCTCTAGCCGCCATCGGATATACTGAAGCAGAAACTTCGCTGGCTAAAACGCGATCGCTCCATTTTTGTTGGACAGAAGACACTCCCATCACAACCACAAAAGATGTCAGAACCAGAAGACTAAAATCCAGTTTTTTTCGCATAGTGAGTGGCAAGCAAAAAGCAAAAAACGTTACAAGATGGGTCGGTTTTCTCAAGAAAATTGTTCCCAAGAGTAAAAGAAGTCATCAGGGTAGACAATACCAAAATCCCTTGACTGGGTGTTGTTACCCTGCACGACAATCTCGGAATTATTGTATCGTTCCCATCGCCCTTTACAAAATTAAAAGCTTTTCAACCAATCTTTGAGATTATCAATCAAGCTACTTCCCCCGTAAATTGCCGCAGTAATCACAGAAACCATCAATACTAAAATCAAAGTACAAAACATCAAGCCCCCAAAGCTAATCGCACCATCATCTTCCGATAAACCCACTCCAGTAATAAAAATTCCCATCGCAGGTAAAGTATTTGTCCCTGGAATCGGAATCATCATTGAAACTGACATACAGGCGATCGCAATCCCCAAAATAACTCGACCGGGTAAACTGGTACAAACTGCCGTATAACGAGGCTTAGTCAAAGCTTCTAGGCGTTTCAGCCAGGGATTCCCCGCTTTCACAAAACCTTGGGCAGTTTCGAGCTTAATTTTGGCATTCATCATGCGGACAGGCAGCCAAGGCCGCTGGCGACCGATAATGAGTTGAATTGCCAGTAAAAACAGCAGAATACCGAACGGAGTTGAGTATCCCGGAGCCGGAATGGGTAAAGCCGAAGGTAACGCCAAAATCACGAACAAAAAGCCGAAAATACGCTCTCCCGCAATCGAGAGGATATCTGCCAATTTAATCGTTGCTTGGCGCTCCTCTTGGAAAAAATAACGGTCAAGTTCAACGGAAAGTTTAGCCATGTAGCTTCAACAACAGCCTATAAGGTATAGAAAGGGCAATATTACTTATGCTTTTCCCTTTATACCACGTTTCTTCAAATATTTAGCAAAACCGGAAATTTTATCATTTCTCAAGTGAAAATTACTAACGCAAGATTGGCGATCTTAATCAACCCTTTGGAAGCTCGGATTCTACTATATTTCTTAATGTTACAATAGCTGGCGATCGCAACTTATTAAACATAACAGCAGTTGGGATAACAAGCATTTTCTAAGTTAAAACCAGCCCTCAATCCGTAATTTCTAAATGAATGCCATCCTAACATCTTCTCAAACTCAAAAATTAAGGCAACTTCTCCTTTCTTGGTATACTCAACAAGGACGCAGTTTACCCTGGCGTAATACTCGCGATCCCTATCATATTTGGGTTTCGGAGATTATGCTACAGCAAACCCAAGTCAAAACCGTCATCCCCTATTACCAGCGTTGGTTAGCCCAATTTCCCACCGTTACCCATCTCGCAAAAGCCAACCAACAACAAGTCCTTAAAGCCTGGGAAGGACTAGGATATTATGCCAGAGGGCGCAATCTTCACAAAGCCGCCCAAACAGTTGTCAGCGACTTCAACGGGCAAATTCCTGACAATCTCGCAGCCATTTTAACCTTACCCGGAATTGGCCGCACCACTGCCGGAGGAATACTTAGTGCTGCTTTTAATCAACCTATTTCGATACTGGATGGTAACGTCAAACGAGTGTTAGCCCGACTCATTGCTTTACCCACTCCTCCTAACAAAACCTTAACCCAGTTATGGCAATTATCTGATACATTAATCGATCCAGAACATCCCAGAGATTTTAATCAAGCCATCATGGACTTAGGGGCAACTTTATGTACCCCGAAAAACCCCAGTTGTTTACTTTGTCCCTGGCGCAATTTCTGTCAAGCTTATCAACAAAACTTACAAACTCAAATTCCCATGAAAGAAGCCTCTAATCCCCTGCCTCACAAAAAAATTGGTGTTGCCGTTATTCGCGACGAAAATGGTAAAATCCTAATCGATCGTCGTCTCGAAGAAGGCTTACTCGGCGGGATGTGGGAGTTTCCTGGGGGAAAAATTGAACCCGGAGAAACCGTCCAAGATTGTATTAAACGAGAAATCAAAGAAGAAATTGGCATTGATATCGCCGTCGAAGATCATCTCATTACAATTAATCACGCTTACACCCATTTTAAAATTACCCTAAACGTTTATTTCTGTCGTCATTTAGCCGGAGAACCGCAAACCATCGAATGCCAAGAAATTCGTTGGGTAACCCTAGATGAAATTGACCAATATCCCTTCCCAAAAGCTAACACCCGCATTATCGAAGCCTTGCGAGAACAAGCCGCTATTTAGATGAATTAAATCAAAAAAGTTAATCTAAATAATCTTTAAAAATTAAAGCCAACATCCAACCGGGCAAAGCTCCAACAACAGTTATGGCGATGAATGGCCATGTCAAAAACAATAGTGCGAAGAAATAATCAAAAATGGTAGTTGAGTAACGAGGAGTTTGCACAACTTGGCTTGATATTTGCCAAATAGCTTGAAGCAGAAATCCTGTAAAAGCTGTCCCCACAAGCCACATTACTGATTTTTGCCAGTGATGGGAATAACGCCGTAAAAATAAATATTGAGTTAAGCCCAGTAACCCTCCTAATATTGCACCGCGATCGCCATAAAAATTGAAGGGGTAAAATTTGAAGTAGACTTAGGCGCAGATAAAGTAATCGCGGCTGAAAAATCCGAACAAAAAATAGCGGTTGAAATCAAAAGTTTTTTAAACAATTCAGCGATCGCAGATTTTCATACAGCCTTGGGACAGTTTTTAAACTATAGACTGGCTTTACAAATGACCGAAAATGACAGAAATTTATATCTTGCTGTCCCTTTTGATACATTTAACATATTTTTTCAAGAAGTAAGCTGTTCAGCATTTAAACGACGTTAACAGAATTACCTTTATTTTTTAACG
>JAWQFT010000107.1:0-17879 GCA_035968055.1 Jaaginema sp. PMC 1080.18
AATTGAATTCGAGGTGGAAAGCGGCAGTGCATTCCGCACCAAGAAGTTGCTAAAACATGGATGCTACGCAGTTTATTTGTTGGTCGGGGTTTCATCCCACCGCTAACATCCTTATAACGGGGGTCTTCACCCCAACATTTTAGATAATGGGCGATCGCCCGTAGTTTCATAAGTTTTTCACATTCTTATGTTACACCGAATGTAGTACCGTTGCTGATGCAACAACCCTTTGGCAATTGATTCTCGATTAGGGATAAACCCAATCGTTGACTGCCCTTTGAATTAGAACTTATGCTGCGAATTGCCTGCGTCAATCCCCAACCCCTTGATACAACACTCTCCGCCGGGTTAGATAGTCAACACTGTGCTACCGTGGCTGAGGCGATTGCTCTCCTGACAACTCTAGGAGTCGAAGCGGTTGTCTGGGGTGGGGAAGGGGAAAAGCAAGCTCTAGAGGCGATCGCGGCTTTGTCTGCGGCACAACCGGGATTACCCATCATTTTGTGCCTCGCGCCGTCCCAACATCTTTGGCTATCTTACTTCACTCAGCAATGGTCGGAGCATTTCTTAACCCCAGGAACATCTCCTTACAACCCCACTGTGGTTGCTTTGCTCGATGCAGACAGGCAAGTTACTACAGCTTACCACTTCAGTCAAACTTCTCAGAAGTGCCACACCGAGCGTTTGTCACTGCGGCAGAATACTCTTCTAGAATTAGTGGTGTATTGTCGCACTCAGTCTTCTATCTCCCTGCTCGACTTCGATCCTCTGTTTTTCGACGCGATCGCAACTCCCGCTTTAGCCATTAATCTCCAATCCCAAGTAAAACGCAGCAATCGGGCTTTACGCAACCTCTTGGGATGCCGTTGTACTACCCCAGTCGAGCCAGAAAGCTGCGTTTCTACCTTAGTCCTTCCTGAAGGCGATCGCTTAACTCTAGAAGATGCCTACGGTCAAAAGCGCTACTTTACCATCGAGTCTGGGGGCTTCGAGAGCGATCGCGGTCAGCAATGGCAAATGTACCTTTTCCAAGAATATACCGAAAGCCGTCATAGAGAAGCAGAATTTCAGTACCGCTTGGACTTCGAGCAGCTTATTACCGATATTTCTTCGCAATTTATCAATTTACAAGACCGAGAAATTGACAGTGGCATTCGAGCAGCGCTACAAGCCATTGGCGAATTTGCGCGGGTCGATCGCAGCTATGTTTTCCAACTCAGTGCCGATCGAACCACCCTCAGTAACACTTATGAATGGTGCGATCGCGGCATTCGACCTCATCTAAAAAAGCTACAAAACATTCCGATTACCCAGTTTGGTACATTAATCGAACAGTTACAGCGCTTTGAAGTCGTCCACATTCCCTATCGTACCCCAGACTTCGACCCGGAAGCCGATGAACTACTGAGTCGATCTTTGCAATCAATTATTTATGTACCGATGGCTTATCGCAATCAACTACTGGGATTTGTCGGTTTTGATTCCGTGCGCCATCAGCGAGACTGGACAAAAGATAGTATTGCTTTACTGCGGATTGTGGGGGAAATTTTTGCCCAAGCCCTAGAACGCAAGCGAGTTGATGCGGCTTTACGAGAAAGCGAGGAACGGTTTCAACAGTTGGCTTCGGGGGTTTCCTGTGGCTTCTGGATGAGCGATCGCGATCGCACGCAAGTGTTATACGCTTCGCCGATATGTGCCATGATTTGGGGGCATCCCCTGACTGCATTGTACGCAGACATCGAGATTTTTACCGCAACTATCCACCCGGAAGACCGCGCGCGCATTCAACAAGAACATATCCAACAAACACAACTTTTCATCACCGGAGAAAGCCAGCAATACACCCTAGAGTACCGCATTGTGCGCCCTGACTGCACCGTGCGTTGGTTGCGCGATCGCGTTTTTCCCATTCGCAACGATCGGGGCTTAGTTTATCGCTTAACTGGCATTACTGAAGACATCAGCGATCGCAAATCCCTCGAACACCTCAAAGATGAATTTCTCGCTGCCATTAGCCACGAATTACGCACTCCCATGACTTCCATTTATGGTGCTTTGCGTTTGTTACAATCGGGCAGTCTCGGTGAGTTTTCTGCCCAAGCTCAACAAATGTTAACGATTGCCCTTCGCAATACCCATCACCTCAGAACCATCATTGAAAATCTCTTGGCTTTACAACAACTAGAAACCTTGGCAACGCAAACAGATTTTGTTGCTGCTAACTTAGCAGAAATTATCGCGCGATCGCAACAAAATCTCCAAGAACTCATCCGCAAACACAACAATACTATCCTCGTACAATTAACCCCTCCCCACTTAACCCTTAAAACCATTCCCACTTACTTAGAAAAAGTCATTGAAAACTTAATTGAAAATGCTATTAAATTTTCTCCTGAAGCCGCTACAATTGACATTATTGTAACCGTCCCAACCGCTACAGAAATATTAGTAGAAATTCGCGATCGCGGTATCGGAATTTCTGCGGACAAACTCCCTCATATCTTCGAGCGCTTTTATCAAGTTGATGCCTCCAATAGCCGGACGGCGGGGGGTATGGGAATTGGTCTAGCTTTATGCGATCGCCTGATCGGGATTTTGGGGGGTCGTCTCTGGGCAGAAAGTACCCCTTCCCAGGGCAGCAGTTTCTATTTTACTCTCCCTGCCTCCCTAGGCGAACAAAGCCCAGAAACCCACAAAAAGGGGAGCAACCGGGTGTAAACTAGAACATGAATGTAATCTCTGAAATTGCTTCTCGCCTTTTCAACGAAGCACAGTTGTTGCCACAAACAGTACAATCCCGCCATATTCCTTCATTATCGTACTGTTATAAACTAGAATAGTGTGCTTTGGCAAAACCCCCGACCCGATCGAGGTTTTAATCGTTTTATCTCCTAATTTTCGGTACGAAGCACGACAAAATCCGAAAAGTCATCAGTATTAAAATCCAAAACTTTAATAATAAACAGCTTATTTTAAAATATTCATGACTGCAATTAATCCCGAAAAATTTGTTATTTTAGTCGTTGATGATGCCAATCATAACCTGAGTGTAATTGGTTCAATTTTAGAAGACGAAGGTTATGATACCACCTTTGCCGTCAACGGTCAGCAAGCTCTAGAACGAATCGAAAACTTTATTCCAGACTTAGTTTTATTAGACTTAATGATGCCCGGAATGAGCGGCATAGAATTGTGTCAAAAAGTCAAATCCCAAGAAAAATGGATCAATTTACCCATTATTTTCTTAACCGCCAGTCAAGAACAAGACTCCCTTTTAAAAGCCTTTGCCGTGGGAGCAGTCGATTATATTGTCAAGCCCTTTCATGCACCAGAATTGCTGGCTCGCGTGCGCTTACACCTCGAACTCAAAGAAACTCGCGATCGCCTTCATCAAGCCCTAGAAGAACAAGCCCGTCTGGCCGCCACATTAGAAAACTTAGCCCATGTCGATCCCCTAACCGCAGTATGGAATCGTCGTTACTTTGAAAAATTAATCAAACAAGAATTCGAGCGTAACGATCGTTACAAACGCGCCTTTTCAGTATTAATGTTAGATATTGATTACTTCAAAAAAATTAACGATACTTACGGTCACAATGTCGGCGACGAAGCCTTAATCGAATTTGCCAGAGTAGTTCAAAATAACCTACGCAAACCCGACCAACTCGGACGATTTGGGGGAGAAGAATTCGTCGTCTTTTTACCCGAAACCGATCGCGAAGCCGCATTAGAAGTCGCCGAAAGATTGCGATGTGCGATCGCGGCGATCGAAATCCCCCACCCACAGACTATAATTCGTTTTACCGTCAGTATTGGTGCGGCGACTTATTGCGAAAGGGATGGTAATTTTCGAGCCTTGCTTTTGCGATCGGATAAAGCGCTCTACACGGCTAAAACTCAGGGTCGCAATCGCGTTGTAGAAGCTTAATTTTTAACTGCAACCATCTCTTAAAAATTTTTACTTTTAATAAATGCAATGCCCTATTCCCAACCCTTGTCCCCCGATCCTGACATCTCTGAGCATCATTACACCCTCGACAAACCCCTCCACACGCCAGGATGTATCCAACCCCACGGCCTCTTAATCGCCTTAACACTGCCCGAATTGACGATCGCGCAAATCAGTCGTAACAGCGAACAATGGTGGCAACAAGACCCCGAAACCCTGATAGGACAAAACCTCAATACCCTACTCATCCCGGCGGATATAGACATCATTAACCGCCATCTCCAAGAACTCCACTGCGAAATGTTCAACCCCTTCGCTTTAAAAACCTGTCCTAACAACTGCATTATTGAAGGTTCTTTACACCGTACTCAGGAATTAGTAATTCTAGAAATTGTCCCCAAAGTCGAACTCGCAAATCAGTATGCTTGGGACTTTTATGCTCGCGTCAAACAGGTCATGTTCTCCGTACAAACGGCGGCAGATTTTAGCGAAGCAGTTACTTGTTTTGCTCAACAAATCCAAGCGATCGCGCAGTACGATCGCGTCATGATCTATCGTTTTGAACCTGACGAAAGTGGCGTTGTCATCGCTGAAGCCAAACAAGACCATCTCAAATCTTATCTCAACCTCCACTATCCCGCTTCCGATATTCCCGAAGAAGCCCGTCGTTTGTATTGTCACAACTGGGTGCGGATTATTCCCGATGTCAACTACACCCCCAGCGAGATTGTCCCCCAACTCAACCCCATCACCCAAACCCCCCTCGATCTCAGCAGTGTAACCTTGCGGAGTGTTGCTCCCGCTCACATCGAATACCTGCAAAACATGGGAGTCACTGCCACATTAACCATCTCATTAATTCACGAAAATCGCTTGTGGGGCTTGATTTGCGCCCATCACTACAGCCCTAAATACATTGACGGCGAAATTCACAAAGCCTGCGAACTCCTGGGTCAATTTATGTCCGTCGAGTTGTTCCGACAACAGCAAAAAGACTTTGCTAAAACCCAACACCAAGTTTTGATCCTGCAACAACGGCTCAAACAACACCTCAGTAGCGAGACAGCTTTTGTTAACCAAATTTTGTCCCAAAAAGACGAAACCTTACTAAATATTATGCGATCGCAAGGTTTGGTTTTGTCTTTAGGCGATCGCCGCGTCGCGATCGGTCAAACACCGCCCCAAAACGCCGTCAAAGACCTACTACAATGGTTGCGCCAGCACCACACCGAAGAAGTATTTGCCAGCCATCATTTGTGCGAAGTTTATCCCGACGCGATCGCGTGGTTGGATAAAGGAGCAGGCATTTTAGCGATCGCGGTTAGCATCAAACAAATCATCTATCAAATGGTGTGGTTTCGTCCCGAAGTCATCCAAACTGTGCAATGGGGAGGCGATCCCAACCAAGCGGTTCTGATTGGCGAAAACAATCAACTCTACCCGCGTAAATCCTTCGCTGCTTGGCAAGAAACCGTCCGTCAGCAATCGATTCCCTGGAATCGGTTAGAAATCGAAGCCGGAACGCAACTGCGGAATACCTTAATGATGGCTGCGTTGACTTTTTCTCAAACTGCCTTAGAAAAAACCCTGCAACAAGCCGATATTGCCAATCGCATGAAAAGCGAATTCTTGGCGAATATGAGCCACGAAATCCGCACCCCGATGAATGCTATTTTAGGCTTTTGCGACCTCCTGGGCAGCATTATCACCGAAAAACACCAAAAACAGTATGTAGAAGTCATTACCGCCAGTGGGAAGTCGTTATTGCGCTTAATTGATGATATTCTCGATTTATCAAAAATTGAAGCGGGCAAACTCCAACTCACCTACGAACCCTTTTACTTGCGTCGTGTTTTAAGCGAAATTCAACAAATTTTTGCGCAAAAAGCCCAAGAAAAAGGCGTTGACTTGGAGTTAATCGTTGATAGCTTGCTCGATTGGGCGATTGAGTTTGATGAAATACGATTGCGCCAAATCCTGTTTAATTTAGTGGGTAATGCCCTCAAGTTTACCCATCAAGGTCAAGTTACCATTGCCGCGATCGCCCACCCCTACCCCAATTGTCAGCAAATCTGGTTAAAAATTGCCGTCCGAGATACCGGAATTGGCATTAGTCGCGATCGACAACAACAAATTTTTGATGCTTTTGTGCAAAGTGAAGGTCAAACTAGCCGTCAATACGGCGGTACGGGCTTAGGATTGACCATTACGCGCCGCTTAACCGAGATGTTGGGGGGATGTGTCTTTTTGCGATCGCACCTCGACCAAGGCAGCGAATTTAGCTTAATCTTTCCCGAAGTCAAAGTCACCCAGATGTCAAAAGCAATATCTGATTCTGCCACCAGCAATTTGACTTTGCAACAACTCCCACCCTTACAAATTTTAGCCGTCGATGATGTTCAATCTAATCTCGATGTTTTGGCCGGTTATTTTCACAATACCTCCCATCAAATCCGCTTTGCCCACGATGGGGCTGAAGCCGTAAAAATGGCGATCGCCCATCCCCCCGACCTCATTTTAATGGATTTAGTCATGCCGAATCTCGACGGTCAAGCTGCCAGTCAAATCCTCAAAAATAATCCCACAACCCAAGCTATTCCTATTATCATCGTCACCGCTTCAATTAACCGCAAACCCGAACCCGCAGAACACTACCAAGCCTTTTTACGCAAGCCGTTTAGTCAACAGCAATTAACCACTGTTATTCACTCTTGCCTCTCCTCGGTAACTGTCACCCACCAGACAACCCCTAGCCCCGAAAATACTTACCCAACAAGCTGCACTCCCGAACTTTTAGACCAACTCCAAATCATCCAAGAAACCACCTGGTCAGCCGTTTTTCAAACCCTAACTCGCAAAAAAGCCGCAGCTTTTGCCCAGGATTTACAAAAATGTCAAAAGCAATATCCTTGTGCTGCTTTGGAAGTTTATCTCAATACCTTAACTTACCAACTAACGACTTTTGATTGGGAAAATTTACCGCAAACCATCCAAGCCTTCCCCCAACTTCATCAAGAATTAAAAAAGCTGGCTTAAAAATACATAAAGTTTTAACAATTCTAATATTTTGGCAGAGTAAAATTGGCGCGATCGCCCCTGAATTTACTCTAGAATGTTCGTTTGACTACAACCACTTTGATGACGCTCAAAATTCTGATAAACTATTAGCTACTGCTTTCATCCCGATCTTCCTCCCTTGATGAATCCCTCTCAATATCTAATCTTAGTCGTTGATGACATCCCGCAAAACTTACAGACTATTGGCACACTCCTGGAAAAGCAAGGATACGATACCACTTTTGCCACTTCCGGGAAACAAGCCCTTCAACGCCTACAAACCCTGAAACCCGATTTAATTTTATTAGATTTGAGAATGCCCGACATGAATGGTTTGGAAGTTTGTCAAATCCTGAAAGCAGACTCCCAATTTAAAGATATCCCCGTTATCTTTTTAACCGCCGAACGTAACAATGATTTTCACTTAGAAGCCTTTGCCGTCGGCGCTGCTGACTACATCATTAAACCCTTTCAACCCAGAGAAGTGATCGCGCGAATCCAGAATCAACTCACCAATATTGAACTGCGCCGTCAACTCCAATTTCGCAACCAAAAATTAAAACAAGAAATCAAAATTCGCCGTCAAGCCGAACTCAATTTAATCCAAGCTAAAGAACACGCCGAACGCGCTAACCAAGCCAAAGGTATATTTTTAGCGAACATGAGTCACGAGTTGCGATCGCCCCTCAATGCCATTCTCGGCTTTACACAACTCCTGACCAAAGCCGAAAACCTCACCCCCAAACAACAAGAAACTCTCAAAATTGTTTATCGCAGTGGCGAACATTTGCTCGCTTTAATTAACGATATTCTCGATCTTTCTAAAATTGAATCGGGCAATATTATACTCAACAAAACAGCCATTGATTTACTAGAATTATGTCGAGAAATCGAAGAAATGCTCGGTTTCAAAGCTCAAGAAAAAGGCTTAATTCTGAAAATCAAAATCGCAACTCTTGTACCGCGCTATATCGAAAGCGATCGCCTTAAACTCCGCCAAGTTTTAATCAACTTAATTACCAACGCCATCAAATTCACCGAAGTTGGCACAGTAAGCCTTAACATCGACTACATTAACGAACTCGATATCGAGAGCGACGATGAAGGTTACTTAATTCTAGCCGTCAGCGACACGGGCATTGGCATTGCCCCCCAAGAACTATCCTTACTGTTTCAACCCTTTATTCAAACCCAAGCAGGTCAACAAGCCACCGAAGGAACGGGTTTAGGTTTAGTCATTAGCCGTAAATATGTCCAACTGCTGGGGGGAGATATCGATGTCACCTCCCAAGTTGGAAGCGGTACAACCTTTCAGTTTGAAATCCCCGTCCGCAGTTTAGCCTCATTGCCCAACCCATCGCAAACCCTAGAAGCTTGTCCAGGCGATCGCCCCATACTCAGCCTTGCTCCCCATGCCGCCCCCTATCGTATCTTAATCGCCGACGACCGCCCCAGCAACACCCACCTCCTCGAAGAACTCCTCACCCCCGTAGGTTTTCAAGTCAAAACCGCCGCAAACGGTTCAGAAGCGATCGCCCAATGGCAGGACTTCCAACCCCACCTCATCTGGATGGACTTGAAAATGCCCGAAATCGACGGCTACGCTGCCAGCCGCTACATCCGCCAACAAGAAGCCCAGCAAAATCCCCCCTTTCCCACCAAAATCATCGCCTTATCCGCCAGTGTCTCATCTCAGCAACAACATCTTGCCCTCGAAGCCGGCTGCGATGATTTTCTCAGTAAACCCTTTGTCGAAGCCGAAATTTTCGCTAAAATTAAGCAGCATTTAAAAATTGAGTACATCTACCGTCCCGAAACCCCTCAAAACCCCACTCCTCGGATGTCCGACCGCTCTCGCTTACTGTGCCTTGATGACATGAAACAAATGTCAACCGTCTGGATCGAGACCCTAAAACAAGCCATCCTCGCTCTTGATATTGACTTAATTTCTACAATAATCGCAGACATCAACCCAGAAAAGCCCGATTTAGCCCAAAGCATCCGCGAACATATCGATAACTTTGAATACGACCCCGTACTCAAAGCCATTGCCAACTGTACCTCATCAATTCAAGACTAATGGGTGATGACACAACTTGGAAGCAAAAAGCCCGCATCTTAGTGGTTGATGACATCCCAATAAATCTGCGCTTGTTGGCTAAACTCCTCCAAGACCAAGGTTACGAACAAGTGCGACTCGCTCCCAGTGGCAAACTCGCTCTAGAAAGTGCCAGCCGCTTCGAGCCAGATTTGATCTTACTCGACATCATGATGCCGGGTTTAGATGGCTATCAAGTGTGTCAAGCCTTAAAAGCGAATCCCCAAACCGCTCATATTCCGGTGATTTTTCTCAGTGCGCTCAGTGAAGAAAAAGACAAAGCCAAAGGATTTGCCGTTGGGGGAGCAGATTATATTACCAAACCCTTTCACGGGGAAGAAGTCATCGCTCGCGTTCGCTTGCAACTCCAAGAACGCTTTTTGCGCCAAGAATTACAAACCCAAAACGAAAAACTCCAAAGCGAAATCCAAGAACGTCGCTTACTCGAACAACGGCTGAGTACCTCAGAAATGAAGCTGCGGGCGATGTTTGAATCAATGCAAGACCTGGTTTTTACCATTACCCTCGAAGACGAGCAAATCGGCGATATCGATGTGTTACCCACGCGCTGGAGTTGTCAAAGTTCGTCAGATATCGATTGGATGGCGGTGATTGTCGGGCAATTTTTCGACCCAGAAATGAGCTTGCCTTGGATACAACAGATTCAGCAAGTTTTAAACCAACAAACCACCGTGAATTGGGATGTATGTCTGCAAAGTGCCGGGGAAACCTTATGGTTGAATGTAGACCTTTCCGCCTGGAGCGATCGCAGCGTCATGATGGTTGCTCGCGATATTAGCACCCGCAAACGCAACGAACAGGAAATCAAGCTTATTTCCGCCGCCAATCAAGCCATTGCTCAATCTTCGAGCTTACAAGACGCGATCGCCGCCGTTTTAGCCTTAGTATGCAGTCGTATCTCTTGGGATTACGGCGAAGCCTGGCAACTCAGCGATACCCAAAGCAGTCTGATTCACATTGCAGACTTAAATCATTGTTACCCTCATTGTACCCTCTTCACCACCGACCACCCAGCGCGACAAGTGCAACAAGGCCAAGACCTACCCGGTTACATCTGGCACACCAAACAACCCTATTGGTTAGAAATCGGGCAATCTCCCCCTCCGCCGGGACAATGGAGCGATCTTGCTGCCCAAGTCGGCTTAAAAACTGCTTTTGGTATCCCGATCCTCGCGGGAGAAGAACTACTAGCCATCTTAATTTTCTACAAAAAACAAGTTCTGCCTTGCCAGCCCGGATTAGTTGAATTACTGCGGGCGATCGCCATACAACTTAGTGCAGCCATGCAGCGCAAACAAGCCGAAGTCGCCCTGCAACAGCAAGTTGCCGAAACCGAAAAACTCTTACTCAACATTTTGCCCCAACCCATTGCCCTGCGCCTCAAAGCCGGAGAAACCCTGATCGCCGATCAATTTGCCCATGTTAGCGTTTTGTTCGCCGATATTGTCGGTTTTACACAAATTGCCGCGCGATCGCAACCCCAAGAATTAGTTTTAACCCTCAACAGCATTTTCTCCGAATTTGACCGCCTTGCCCTGCACTACGGCTTAGAGAAAATCAAAACCATCGGGGATGCCTACATGGTTGTCGGCGGTTTACCCACCCCCAAACCCGATAGCCCCCAAGCGATCGCACAGATGGCCTTAGCTATGCAACAAGTCCTCGAACACACCAACTTCTCCGATCCCTCTTTGCAACTGCGGATTGGCATTCATGTCGGCACCGTTGTCGCGGGGGTGATTGGCATGAGTAAATTCAGTTACGATCTTTGGGGAGATACCGTTAACTTAGCCTCGCGTATGGAATCCAGCAGCCTCCCCGGTAAAATCCAAGTCTCCACCGCCGCTTACGATTATCTCAAAGATGAATTTCTCCTCGAAGCCCGCGGCCAAGTTCTCGTCAAAGGCAAAGGCAAACTCTCGACTTACTGGTTGCTCAACCGCTTAACTCTTCAGGACTGACCCGGATAGCTTTGGTAATCCTGACAATCCCTGGCTTGAGGTGTTAGCACTTTAGCCGGTTGTACCGCACACTTTAAATAAGGATTATTTTTGAAAAAACGACAATTCCCACAAGGCATTTGCGGCACTCGATGCAAATTGCCCAGGCGATCGCTCCCTTTTTTCTGGGAATTTAGCCCCCAAAGTACCATAACAATCCCCGAAAGCGCGATCGCCGAAATCGATCCCACAATCAGATCGCGACTCATGGGCAAATCCCAGACGTTTGTACGAGAACTAGATTCAACTTCCCGAACTCTAAGGCTGTGCTGACTCTGAATCCCTAAAAAGAAAGAAAAAGAAGGTTGAGCCTCCATATCTATTCACCTTAAATTATTGAATTTAAAAAACCTTCAACTTAAATCCTTTACGTCCCTACAAAATCAGGTCGCTCTCTCCTAGCGATTAAGTTCGCAAAAATGACGCAAATTTTCTAAACTTGAACACTGTTATTATCTTGCAATGTTTGGCGCTAAACTTTGCTCTGTCCTAAGATATAAATATCGACCAACTTATCAACATAACTTTCTCAAATTTGACTTAAAATTAAAATAATTCGAGCGCTCCTTTAATGATATTAAAGCCATTACCCACTCGATTACCAGTTCGCGATCGCCCAAAGCCGTATGTACGCCACCGTACTGACTAAACTGACTACCGCCCTGTATTGTTGTAAGATTATTCAACTTAATTTTCTAACAGATTGCACTTTTTCTCGTGAAAAATCAGGATAATTCCGCTCAAACCAATCACCCAAGCTGCAAAATTTCTTATAGCTTTCTCTTACTCGTGCTAGTACCTATTAACAGTTTCTGATACCTTCAGCCTTCAGCGATCGAGCAAAGCTAACAATGTACCTTGACCGAGAGAAAATCCGTTTACACCTGAAACCGCGATTAGTTTGACTAATTGTTCTCTAGGTTATCGGCTTACCCAGTCAGCCAGCCATTTCAGGAGTTTATTTGAGTTTATTTAACGTGCCGATTAATCAACTATTATCATCTCTATCTCCAAAGGAGTATCAAGTCCTAGAACCCCATCTCGAAGAAGTCTCTTTGCCCCTAGGAAAAGTTTTGTACGAACTCAGCGAACCCATTGAGTTTGTCTACTTTCCCAATCACGCTATGGTATCCCTCGTCTCCATTATGGAGAATGGGGCAACCACAGAAGTGGGTATGATTGGTAACGACGGGATGGTAGGCATACCCGTGTTTTTAGGAGGAAATAGTACCACCAATCGCGCGGTGGTGCAAATTGCCGGGTCAGCCATGCGAATGGATGCTAACATCTTGAAAACCAACTTCCGTCGCGGAGGAGAACTGCAACAGATACTATTGCTGTACACCCAAGCCTTCTTGACTCAAGTCAGCCAAACCGCCACTTGTAACCGCTTACACTCCCTCGAAGAAAGACTAGCCCGGTGGTTACTCTTAGCCCACGACTGCGCCCTTAAAGATGAGTTACTCCTAACTCAAGAATACATTGCCAATATGCTCGGAACTCGTCGTGCTAGTGTTACCGTAGCAGCCGGACTGCTTCAACAATCGGGGCTGATTCAATATTCTCGCGGCAAAATTAAAATTCTCAATCGCTCCGGTCTCCAAACTTCTGCCTGCGAATGTTATAACATCGTCAAAGAGGAACATAATCGTCTTCTCGCTTGAGTTTCAGAAGACTTCAATGGAGCTATTTTCCGCTGCTTGTATGTACGGTAGCGGACAGACAATATTTCTCAATAATGGAACTATTTAGAGGGAATTAAAAATCGGAGTTACCCCCGTTAATTCAGTAGGCGATCGCGATCTAAGCGTCGATCTAACATCAGTGGGGAAGTTTCGTACTTCTAAAATTCATGTTTGAGCATATTCGATTATTAGTAGTGGACGATCATCAAGATTCTCAAGATTTAGTCGTGACTTTATTTGAAACTTATGGAGCAAAAGTTAAAGCGGCTTCTTCCGTCAGCGAAGCTTTGATGTTTCTCAATTCCTTTGAGCCGAATATGCTGATTAGCGACATTGTAATGCCTTCTCTCGATGGCTATACTCTCATCCGCCACATTCGCCAGCAAGAAGCAGACAGCAACCAAGTTCCACTACCCGCGATCGCCCTAACGGCAGCCGCCAAACCCGAAGACCGCGATCGCGCTTTAGCTGCTGGTTTTTCTGAGTATATCGCCAAACCCGTTGACCTCAAACAACTCATAGCAACGGTCATCAAAATTGCTAACGTCAACAAATTAGCTTAAAATCGTCATCTCTCTCCAGACAGACTACCCCCAAATTCCTAACTTTGAACAACTTGGAAAAGTAAAGGTTTCAAGACTATATCTTGAGAGGGATGCAAATATTGCCGTAATCAAGTGAAAATCTAAATAATACTTCCTTACAATCTAAAAATCAAAGCAAAACTCCTTAATCTTGTCGTAATCTTCCAGACTAATTCTTCTCAAGCGGACAAAAATTACCCAACTCATCATACCGTCCCTTTTCAATGATTAATCGCTTAAGATTCGCCACATTATAGAGTTGTTTTTATCGGCTTTTATTTTTGTTTTAAGGGATGATTAACTTTAGTAATTTCGACGAAAAATGTCTAAAACTCATTCTGTTGAATTTAAGTTATTTGCTCCTTATAACGAAAAAGCCAGCTTGGTCGGCTGCTTTTCTAATTGGGAAGAAATCCCCATGAAAAAAGACGATCGCGGCTATTTTCGCACTCAAGTCGATCTCGAAGACGGCACTTACGAATACAAATTTTGCGTACAATCTTTATCGTGGTTCTTTGAAGAAAAAGATCGTTGGGTAACCGTCACCGATCCCTATGCGACAGACATCAACGATAGTAACGACAATAGCATTGTTAATATCAAAGAAGGTAACGCGATCGGCGATACTTATGTTTGGCAAGACGACGATACCCCCCTCCCAGCCAACGAAGAATTAGTCATTTACGAACTATTTGTTGCTGGCTTTGAAGAAAAACGAGGCAAACTCGAAGGCACTTTTCAAGATGTAATTGACAAACTCGATTACCTCCAAGACCTGGGTATTAACGCCATCGAATTATTACCCATGCAAGAATATCCAGGAGACTTTCACCAAGGATATAATCCCCGTCATTACTTTGCCGTCGAGACCAGTTACGGTCACAGCGAAGACTTAAAACGCCTCATCGACAACTGCCATAAACGGGGTATCCGCTTTATTATGGATGGTATTTTCAACCATTCCGATACCGAATGCCCCTTAACCCATATCGACCACGATTATTGGTATCATCACGACCCCCAACACGAACCCGAAAACACTTGGGGGCCCGAATTTAACTACGAACATTACGACGAAAAACTCGATATCAAACCCGCTTGGGAATATATTGGTAACGTCATCGAATTTTGGATTAAAGAATTTCATATTGACGGTATTCGTTTTGATGCCGTTCGTCAAATTGATAACTTCGATTTTCTCTATTGGGTTACCCAACGCACTCGCGAAATTGCCTCAATGAAGCCCTTTTTTAACATGGCTGAATACATCCCCGAATCGGCGGATGTCGCGGGATTTGAAGGGCCAATGGATGCTTGTTGGCATGAATCTTTTCGGCAGGTTGTAATTGCTCATGTTTGTGGCGATCGCTTTGACCTCGAAAATCTCAAAGATGTCATTGATGGCCGCCGACAAGGTTACGAAGGCACAACCAGCGTTATCAACTATATTTCTACTCACGATGGCGGACATATTATGGCCGCATTAGGAGAACGCAAAATTTTTGAAGAACCTGCTTTTCGACGAGCCAAACTGGGTGCAGTTATACTCATGACTGCCCTAGGTGTGCCGTTGATGTGGATGGGAAGCGAACTCGGCGAATATTCTAATTATCACGATAAGCCGATGGATTGGACTTTCTTGAAAAATGACCTCAACTGTAACTTATTAGATTATTACAAAGGTCTGATTCATCTGCGTAAAACCAATCCTGCTTTACGCACGGATAATCTCGACTTTTTCTATGAAGACCCAGAAGCCAAGGTTTTAGCTTATACTCGCTGGAATGATGAAGGCGATCGCGTTGTCGTTGTCGCCAACTTCTCCGACCAATTTCTCGGCGAATATCACGTCCCTCATTTCCCCACCTCTGGCACTTGGCATGAATGGACACTGGATTATCACGTCGAAGTCCACGATAACCAGTTAGTTTTCGACCTCGGCCCTTGGGAAGCCCAAATCTTCTTAGGTTAACACCATGTAAGGATACTTAAGAACCCCGGTTTCTTTAAGAAACTGGGGTTTTGAGATTATTGCAAATATTCTGCCACCCGCAAACTATTTGCAATAATTGTCAAAGTCAAATTAACTGCCCCCATCGAAGGCAAAAAACTCGCATCCACCACATAAAGATTATCGAGATCGTGAGTGCGACAATTCAAATCGAGGACGCTAGTTTGAGGATCGCGGCCAAACTTACAAGTCCCGCTTTGATGCCAAACCACCTGTAGTGGCATTTGCTTCGTCCAAAACCAATAAAAGTCCTGCTGACGTAAAAACGATTTCAACACCGCAATTAACTCGTGGTGAGGCTTGAGATTGTTTTCTTGGTAATCCACCACCAAATTGCCTTGAGGATTCAAATACACGCGATTTTCGGGACGAGGTAAATCTTCCGTTGTTACCCAGAAGTCCACAGAATGCCGCGCAATGTACTCTAAAAGCCAGCGAGGAGTCCAGACATCTGCAAAGCGTTTAAGCCGTTGCCATTGGGCTTTTCCGGTGAGTTGAATCGAACCGAGGGGATAGTCGCTATCAACGCCGCGAAAATAAAAGTCATTCAATCCCAGAGTTTTCTGAAACGTGGTGGTATTGGGCTGGCGAGATACGGCAATAACCGCCGAGTGGTTGTGTAACATGAGGTTGCGTCCTACTAACCCAGAGGAGTTAGCAATTCCTTGGGGAAATTGGTCGCAGGCTGATTGCAGTAGTAAACGGGCGGAATTAATCGCACCGCAGGATAAAACCACGATTTCGGCCTTAAATTCTTGAATTTTTCCCTCAACCTCCGCTTCTACCCCTTGAATTTTTGTCCCGGCTTCGTTGGGAATCAAGCGGGTAACGCGGGTATTGGTTTTGAGGGTGACATTATCGTATTCTAGGGCGCGATCGATACAAGCAGTTTGGGCATCGCATTTGGCATTGAGCAGACAAGGAAAGGGATCGCAAGTGTCGCAGCGAATACAAGGGCTGTTGAGAGGATTTTCGAGATCGCGATCCAGCGAGAGGTTATTGTGAAAAGGATGCAACCCTGCGGCTTTGAAGCCATCGGCAACTTGCTGAATGCGGGGTTCGTGGGGAAACGCGGGATAAGGGTATGGTTGCGATCGCGCGGGTTCGGTGGGGTCTTCATCTCCCCGACCGTGAATTTTAAAGAGTTGCTCCGCCTGGCAGTAATAAGGTTCGTAATCTTCGTAACTAAGCTCCCAAGCCGGGGAAATTCCGTCATAATGCTTGATTTCGCCAAAATCTTCGCCTCGCATTCGCTGTAATACTGCACCGTAAACCTTCGTATTGCCCCCGACAAAGTAATGGATTTCCGGTTGGAATTCCTTTTGGTCGCGATCGCGCCAAGTCTCTTGGGCATAGTAGCGTTCTTCAAGGAAAATGGCATTAGCATCCCAATTTTCCTTTTCTCTGGGCAAATAATCGCCGCGTTCGAGGATTAATATCCGTTTGCCCGTCTTTGCTAAGGCATAAGCCAGAGTTCCACCCCCAGCCCCAGCCCCAACGATTAACACATCTAACCCTTGAGTCATCGCTATTTTTGAGAAAAATTAACGTTAAAATTGCCAAATTATTAAGAAGCGTCAGAATTTCTCAGACCAATTCCTGAGCCTCTTTAAGTTCAAATGTGCCGAATTGCCGCCATTTCTACGTCCATCCAGAGGGAGATTTACGACTTCAAGACGAGCAACTGCAACCCCAATTTTGAGCAATAGAGCCAAAACTTGGTATTCTCAACCCCCCAAAAATTAGGCTATGATTAGCGTGCTGTGGACGTATCTGTTTTGAGATGGCAAAGTATAAATATAATATCCTCATTTATCTGTTGCGATGAGTGATTCTAGTTTGCTAGACTGCCACCCATTTCTTCTCGATAACCTCGCTTGTTCGCCGCCGATCGCCGCCTCAGATACCCCGATTGTCGAGGCGATCGCCCAGATGAACCAAAACCAAACCAACTATGTTTTCGTTATCGATGAAGGTCAATTTCAAGGGATATTCTGCGATCGCGATGTCCTGCGCCTTCTCGCTTGCCAGATTCCCCTGCATACCCCCCTGCGTCCCACTTTGCCTGCCCAAGCGATCGCCCTTCCCCTACAATCGCAACTGGATTTAAACGTCCTCTTAAGCCGATTTCAACAAGAAAACTGCGAAAACTTGCCCCTCGTAGACGCAACAGGGGCAGTAGTCGGTTTAATCTCGCGATCGCATCTTTTGAGCCTCATCCCCATTCATACCCTAACTACCCCCAAAGTCCTAGCTGCCACCCCCCTCATCGTCTCCCCAGAAACCCCCGTTTTGACCGTAGTGCGTCAAATGCAAGCCTACCATCAAAACTACGCCATCGCTGTCCGAGGCGATCGCCCCCTAGGAATCATTACCCCCTCAGACATCCTCGCCTTACTCCCAGACTACTCCCCAGAACACCTCAACACCCTACCCCTCAGTCATATCCTCCCAGAACCCCCTCCCCTCTACGC
>JAWQFT010000108.1:0-17805 GCA_035968055.1 Jaaginema sp. PMC 1080.18
ACCATCTTAAATGTTGTATTTCGTAGATTAAGTTAAGAGATATAACTCTAGCTTTCAAGGTTTTTGTTGCCAAATATCAGGTAAAAACTTAGATGTTAGTAATGGTGGGCGATGCCCACCCTACTAAGCTAAGCTCAACAAGTCAATTCGGTAGGGTGTCGTTAGCAAAGCGTAACGCACCGCCATCTATAAAATCAAACAACTTTAAATGGGGCAAAAAACATGGTCAATCCCCTCTCTCCTGCCACCGACTCCGAAATTATTTATCCTGACAGCGACGGACAACTCATGGCTGACAATACCAAGCAGTTTCGCTGGATTGTGACGATTAAAGAAAACCTGGAAATCTGGTTTGCCTCCCGCGAGGATGTCTTCGTTGCTGGCGATTTCCTTTGGTATCCCGTCGAAGGCAATAACAAAATCCGCCAAGCCCCCGATGCGATGGTCGTTTTCGGTCGTCCCAAAGGGGATAGGGGGTCTTACCAACAATGGCAAGAAGACAATATTCCCCCGCAAGTGGTCTTTGAAATCCTCTCCCCTGGAAACCGGATGAAAAAAATGGCCGAAAAACTGCTCTTTTATCAACGCTACGGAGTCGAGGAGTATTATGTTTATGACCCAGACGACAATGAGTTAATCGGGTTTCTGCGCTCTGGGGATTGGTTAGAGCCAATTCCAGTAATATCAGGTTGGGTTAGCCCCCGCCTCGAAATTCGCTTTGAACCCCTCGAAAATACCCTAGAAATCTATCGTCCCGACGGGCGACGTTTCCTGACTCCTGTGGAGTTGGATGGCTTGCGAGAGGCGGAATTTCAACGGGCTGAACAGGAGCGCCAAAGAGCAGATGAGGCGATACGACAACTGGAAGAAGAACGAGAGCGATATCAAGCCCTCCTCGCTCAACTCCGCCAAAAAGGAATCGACCCGGAACAAAAGTAAAAATTTCCGGTTTAGTGTTTTTCTATTTGTCTAGCATAAGCATACTCCCGATAAAAGTCTAAGGAACTGGTACTTATGCTACGAGTGCGCCAAAGTTCTTGTTTTAACTCGTTACTGGACTGAACATTATCTAGTATTATAAGAAGTTGAGAAACACTTAAAAACCAACAATAATCAAAATGACTGCTGTTTTTTTGATTATCATCATCTAGTTTATATATCTCATCAATTTGATTTTTAAATTCATCAATCTTTTGATTTAGTTTTTCTATTTTTTCTTCTACTTTAATGTTATTTATATTAGTTGATTCTAACTTTCCTAAAAGCATAGTTTCCAGAAATTGAAAAATAATAGTTCTATCTTGAAAACTGCCGAAATCTAAAAGTGTAATTGATATTCGTGCAATATTTTTATTGTTTAGGTGGCAAATAGAATTATCTTTAAACTCAATTTTTTCGTGTTTTCTGATCGATAGTTCATGTTTGTTTATCTGTATTTGCGACTCAAGTAAAGATTTTAATAAATCAATAAATATTGCTAAACTATCACTACATCTAGATTTTCTTACTAATGGCTTTTTCTTAACTTCGAAAAAGATGAGAGTATCGTCAGTTTCTATCAAAATATCACTTTCGTCCAAATTTTTACCTTTTGGTTTGTAATTTTCATATTCTCCAGAAAAAAATTCAATCCCCATATCAGATAATTCTTTTTTAATAAAGTTTTCTGCTTTTTCTCCTATTTTAGAATCTATACTTTCATATTTTTTATTTGTTTTTTTCTGTTTTGTATCTATTTTATTTCTGATTTCAGCAATAATCGCTTCATAAAAAGCGGTCGCACAAATTGAAGGACTAATTAATAAATATTCATTTTCACTTAACTTGATTATTGGTTTATGTCCGAAGTAATTCTTATACTCTATCTTACTTACATCTTGAGGTATCTGAAAATTTGAATTAACTAAACTAGCGTCATTAGAAAATACATTAAGAATTAACTCAATAACACTTTTTTTATATGTGGTTCTAAGTTAAAAATATCGTCTGTTGTGAACCTAATCAAATATCGCTTACCTTGTGCAATCGCGAAAATCTTTTCTGTTACTATCGCAGCTTGCTCTGGAGTCCAATTTAAATTCTTTTGTATCAATTTAGAATCACTTGAAAATAACCCTCTGATAATTCTAGGTATATCTGACGGGCGTGACTGGCTGGGACAAAATAGATTATCATAAGTTGCTAATTCCTGTAAAAACTGAACTATTGTATCGGTACTATGGAAAAGCAAAGACAATTGATTAGAAGGTTCAACATCCAAAATAGATGTTAGTGCTATGGAATAAGTTAAGATTTCTTTCCAAAGACTATCCGGCGGTGCCACAGCTAAAAATACTGTTTTTTGAGTATATTTTACACATAAATTCAATAAATAGTTAAAAGGAATACTTCTCTTTTCATTATTTTGATATACTTCCTCAAAGTATCTCCCTAAATGATATCTTTCCTGCTTTTCATCGAATTTATCTTGTACCTGCTCAAATAGTCTTCTTAAAGTTTCTATCCCGCCCAATAATTTAATATTAGATTCGATCCGACAAGCTATTTTTCTGGCTTGCGATTCTTCAAGTAATACTTTTCCCTCCTTAATTTCAATTTCGTATCCCATAGACTTCAAGAATTTGGCAGATTCACTAACTTTCCATTGCCTTGTATATCGTTTTCTCATATATTCTTTGTCATCGCTAAGTTTATTTCTATTACTAAGGAACGCGAAATCTTGAGCAGCTTCTACAGCAACTTTCCAGTTATCTGCATTATCAAATCCAATTATTTTAGCGTTGCTACTTGCTTCTATCCCTCTAGCAGCATCGATTACTATATTCAAAATCTCTAAATACGGTTTAATTTTCTCTCCGTTGACGAAATATGATAAAAGTAATTGATTCCTGAGAACAAATAGTTCTGACCTATAAATTTTACTACTATTGTTGTTACTCTTAAGATTGTTTTGGATTCTTTCGTACAAATGTGACTCAATAGATTTTAGGGTTAGAGCATTGCTATATTCAAGTTTGTAATGCTTGTATAAAATTTTCAAGTCATTGAGCGAATCTGGTTCTAGACTGGAATGTGTAGAATTTACAATTTCTTTGAAACTAATATCCATATCTTGCTGTTCCAATTGATTCTAGAAATTAATGTTAATCTTTTGAGGGACATAAAGCCCATTTTATACCCAAGCCGAGATAAGGGGCGAGATTTCCTGAGCATATTCTGTTAATTTTTGCTCGGAGGATCGATTTTCAACCAAACTCGCAAAAAATGTTGTAACCAAACGGCAACTTCTGGGTGATAGCGAGCGTGATTTTGGAATTGTTGCGATCGCGTTTGCGCTCCTGTTAAACTTAACTGCTCCGCTCCGTTAGTTGTCCAGAATTCGAGCATTTCTTGCGTAATTTCCGGGTGAAATTGCAAACCGTAAATATTATCTCGGTAGCGAAAGGCTTGATTGCTAAAAGTCTCTCCTTGCGCCAGCAAAACTGTATCTTGAGGTAACGTGAAACCCTCGCTGTGCCAATGATACACATAAGTCAACGATGAGAATAACTCAGAACCCAAGGGGGTAGCCGTGAGGGGAAAATAACCGATTTCGCGGATATCTTCGGGATGAGGAGCAACAACTCCCCCAAGGACTCGCGCTAATAATTGCGCCCCCAAACAAATCCCTAGAAAGGGTTTTCCTGAAGTCAACGGCACAGAAAGCCAATCTAATTCTGCCCGGATAAAAGGCAATGTATTATCATCATTGGCACTCATCGGCCCGCCAAAAACGATCGCGGCGGCATAATCGTCTAAACTAGGAGGAAGGCGATCGCCCAACGCCGGACAACACAAGTTTAGGGCATAACCTTGTTGTTGCAACAATTGACCGACTAAACCCGCCGTCGAGGTTTCTTGATGAACAATACAAAGGATGTTTTGGGTCATTATTCCCCACAATTTTAGGACGTTTTCCTCTGGTTAGAGTAACCCCAAAGAACCCAAGTTTCTAACTCCTTTGGAGGGGCATTCATCCCCAATCCCTCCGACTACCTACTGCCCACTCCCCACTGCCTACTGCCCCTTATAAGCTATTAACTGAAAAAGCCTAAGCACTAATAACCATTGGATAATCCGAAGCCTTTTTCGCCACAGGAATTTTTTGACTTTCAATTAACAAATAATCCAGAAAAGCTTGCGCCACTACAGACAACTGTTTGCCGTTGAGATAAGTCGCATACCAACGTCTGCAAATCGGGAAGCCCTGGACATCGAGAATCGTCAACTCACCATTACTCACTTCTCCAGTCAGAGCGTGGGTAGAAATCACCGACAAACCCAACCCCCCCGCAATTGCTTGCTTAATCGCTTCATTACTTCCCAATTCTAAACGTACTCGCACCGTAATTTTATGTTGCTCGAATAAACTCTCCATCGCTTGACGAGTCCCAGACCCCGGTTCGCGCATAATAAAAGTTTCCCCATCGAGAGCTTGAATAGGAATATGCTTTTGACGAGCCAGTTTGTGGTCGCTCGGTGCTAGTAAAACCAAGGGATTTTCTAAAAAACTTCGGGCTTGGAGATCGAGATTTGCGGGGGGTTGACTCAAGATATACAAATCATCTTGGTTGTTCTGCATTCGGTGGTTGAGTTTGCGGTGATTGGCGACCGTTAGAGAAATGTCAATCCCCGGATATTTTTGACAAAACTTGCCCAAAAGCTTGGGGATAAAATATTTCGCTGTCGTCACCACACATAAGCTGAGAGTTCCTTGCTTCGTACCTTTAAAGTCGGCAATCTTCATCTCAAAATGGGCAAGTCTTTCAAAGATATTTTCGCAAGTATCGAGCAGTTCTTGCCCGGCATCCGTGAGATAAAGTTGCTTGCCAATTTGTTCAAAAAGCGGCATTCCCACAGCATTAGCCAATTGTTTCATTTGACCCGATACTGTAGGTTGGGTGATTTCTAATTCCTCAGCGGCCCGAGTGAAATTACCATGACGAGCCACTGTATTAAATACCTTGAGTTGATGTAACGTTACCTGCATAGTAAATCTTTTACCTCTGATAAGAAATCTTAATGACGATAAACGCGATCGCGTCACCCCTTGCCATGTTAATCTGCTATTGAATTAAACAAATGGTTCTTAATATTAACATTGGTTTTACTCAATTAAAGATAAACCATAACGAAACGCTCCCACCAATTCATGCAAGCCACAAACATCTTTAACCAGATACACCTCCGCAATCTCAAAGGCGACCTATTTGGCGGTCTCACTGCCGCAATTATTGCCCTTCCTATGGCTCTTGCCTTCGGAACTATCGCTTTCGGAGACTTTGCCGAAGGTGGGGCTGCTGCCGGCTTATATGGTGCAGTCCTCGTCGGTTTATTCGCTGCCTTATTCGGCGGTACTCCCACCCTGATTTCCGAACCCACCGGCCCGATGACCGTTGTCATGACTGCCGTAATTGCCAACCTCGCCGCCGACAACCCCGAAAACGGCATGGCTATGGCTTTTACCGTCGTAATGATGGCAGGGGTCTTACAAATCCTGTTTGGATTGTTACGCCTCGGTAAATACATCACACTGATGCCTTACACGGTGGTTTCCGGGTTCATGTCCGGGATTGGGATTATCTTAGTCATTCTCCAAATTGCCCCCTTCCTCGGTCAAGCTTCCCCGAAAGGCGGTGTCATGGGAACGATTAACGATTTGCCAAATTTATTGGCGGGCATCAATCCCATCGAAACCATCCTCGCGGTCATTACCGTGGCAATTTTGGTCTTCTATCCCCGTACCTTCAAGCGGTATATTCCCCCGCAACTAGCAGCTTTACTAATCGGTACAGTCGTTTCTTTGATTTTCTTCGGCGATGTAGATATTCGTCGCATTGGCGAAATTCCCACAGGCTTACCGCAACTGCAAGTTCCCACCTTTGGTGCAGAAGAATTCCGTACCATGGCCTTTGATGCCATCATGTTAGCCATGTTGGGTTGTATCGATGCCTTGTTAACCTCTGTGGTTGCCGATAGCTTGACTCGTACCCAACACGACTCCAACAAAGAATTAATCGGTCAAGGTCTGGGAAACTTGGCTTCTGGTTTATTTGGCGGTATTGCGGGGGCAGGGGCGACGATGGGTACTGTGGTCAACATCCAAACGGGCGCTCGCACGGCTTTATCGGGTATCACTCGTGCGGTTATCTTGTTAATTGTGGTTTTGGGAGCAGGTAGTTTAACGGCAACGATTCCCATGGCCGTACTGGCCGGGATTGCCCTAATTGTTGGGGTCAACATTATCGATTGGGACTTCTTGAAGCGAGCGCACAAAGTTTCAATCAAAGCTGCCTTCATCATGTACGGTGTAATTGCCCTCACTGTCTTTGTAGACTTGGTGGTTGCCGTTGGAGTTGGGGTTTTCATTGCCAATATCCTCACCATCGAACGGATGAGCAAGTTGCAGTCTAAGGATGTCAAAGCCATTAGCGATGCAGACGACGAGATTCTCCTGACAGAAGAAGAAAAACAATTACTCGACCAAGCCCATGGCCGCGTAATGCTATTTCACCTCAGCGGCCCGATGATTTTCGGGGTAGCTAAGGCAATCTCTCGCGAGAGCGAAGCTGTGAACGATTGTGATGCGCTAATCTTTGACTTGAGCGATGTGCCGTTACTGGGTGTGACTTCTTCTCTGGCTTTAGAAAATGCCATCAAAGAAGCCGTGGAAAAAGGTCGTCAGGTGTACATTGTCGGTGCGACAGGTTCGATTAAACGCCGCTTACAGAAATTCGGCATTTTGGACTTGTTACCCCCCAATCGCTTGCTGATGGATCGAACTCAAGCATTACATCAAGCTGTAGAAGTTGCAGCATTGAGCGACGAATCTTTCCAACTCAGCAACCGCAGCCAACCGTCGAGCTACGACCCTGCTTTGGAAGAAACCAATACCTAACGAACAAAATAGGCGATTAGAGCAGCATTCGGTGGGTTTTTCTCCCCCTCTGGAGGGTCTCGATAACCGAGATAGAGACATCCTCTCTCCTTTTTTTGGCCATTTTTCCTCAAAATCATTCAAATTTACACTTTATGGAATTGCAAACAATGATGTACGAAATGTTTGGAAGTAGGGTTTTTCCCCTGTTAGCAACTGCTTCAGAAGCGAATGTGGAACTGGATACGGGGCCAATGGTCTTGGCGGGGGTGTTACTGAGTTTGGTCGTCATTTATTTGGCGAGTAAGCTGGGTGGCGAACTTTCCCGTAAGGTAGACTTGCCTCCGGTTTTAGGAGAGTTGGTTGGCGGTGTAGTTGTGGGGGTTTCGGTATTGCATTTGTTGGTGTTCCCAGAAGGGGGCGCAACGGCGAGCGATTCGCTGATTATGACAGTTTTACAGCAGTTGGGAGATTTGAGTCCGAGGGCGCTGGAGTCGGTGTATGGGACTCAGGGGGAGGTGCTGTCGGTGTTGGCGGAACTCGGCGTGATTATTCTGTTGTTTGAGATTGGTTTGGAGTCCGACCTCAGAGAGTTACAGAAAGTGGGTTATCAAGCGGCTGTGGTGGCTGTGGTGGGGGTTGTTGCTCCTTTCGCGGCGGGAACGCTGGGTTTGATGTATTTCTTTGGAACTCCGGCGATTCCGGCGATTTTTGCGGGGGCGGCGCTGACGGCGACCAGTATCGGGATTACCTCGAAGGTGTTGTCGGAGTTGGGTCGTCTGAAAACCCGCGAGGGACAGATGATTGTCGGTGCGGCGGTGATTGATGATGTGTTGGGGATTATTGTTTTGGCGGTGGTCGCAAGTTTGGCGAAAACTGGCGAAGTGGATATCCTCAATGTGGTGTATTTGATTATTAGTGCGACGGCATTTTTGCTGGGTTCGGTGTTGTTGGGTAAGTTCTTTAATAAGTCGTTTGTGGCGATCGCGGATAAGTTGCAAACTCGTGGTAATTTGGTGATCCCGGCGTTTACCTTTGCCTTTTTTATGGCATTTTTGGCGAACATTATCCAGCTTGAGGCGATTTTGGGGGCGTTTGCTGCGGGTTTGGTGTTGGATGAAACCGACAAGCGCAAGGAGTTGGATCGACAAGTGATGCCGATTGCGGATATTTTAGTACCGATTTTCTTTGTGTCGGTGGGCGCTCAAGCGGATTTGCGGGTGTTGAATCCGTTTGTGGCGGAAAATCGTGCGGGTTTGGCGATCGCGGCCTTTTTGGTTGTTATCGCGATCGCGGGTAAATTAGTAACAGGTTGGACAGTTTTTGATAAGAAACCGGTTAACCGTTTGGCGATTGGGGTTGGTATGATTCCTCGCGGTGAGGTAGGTTTGGTTTTTGCCGGGATTGGGGCAGCCAGTGGCGTGCTTTCTAAGCCCTTGGAAGCGGCAATTATTATTATGGTGATTCTGACGACATTCCTAGCACCGCCTTTTTTGCGAGTGGCGTTTAAGGATAGTCCTGAAGAAGAGACAGAAACAAGTACCGCTTAAACTATCACAGATGTGAAGTCTGAGTTTTTCAATTTTGCTTGTTTTTAAATCCGAGCGGTCTGAACCCCAGGCCGCTTTTTTTAGCTGGCATGAGGTTGCTCAAATTAGCTTTTTAAAATAACTTAAACTCTGGGGTTTTTTTGATTAAAAAATAAGTCCGCATCATGCCTTTGCCTTTAATTGTTAAGCAGCCTCTTTCTTGGAAAATATAGCGGTCTTTGAGTAAATAATAGGTACTTTCTGTGACTTGAATACAACCGGGTAAACCGTGAGATTCCATGCGACTTGCGGTATTAACGGCATCTCCCCAAAGGTCGTAAATAAACTTTTTCTTACCAATCACTCCAGCGACGACGGGGCCTGTATTAATGCCAATCCGAATGTTAATATCCATCCCCGATTGTTGCTGAAACTGTTTGATTTCGTCTAGCATATCGAGGGCCATGGAGGCGATCGCGTCGGCGTGATTGGGTTGATAAAGAGGTAAACCCCCGGCTACCATATAGCTATCGCCAATCGTCTTAATTTTTTCTAAGCTGTATTGCTCGGTTAAACTATCAAAGCGCGAAAAGATATCATTGAGTAATTCGACTAAAGTTTCGGGATTAATTTGAGAAGAAAGTTGGGTAAAGCCGACAATATCTGCAAATAGAATCGTCACTTCGGGAAATTCTTGAGCAATAGTACCTTCTTTTTCTTTAAGGCGATCGGCAATGGTTTTGGGTAAAATATTGAGTAATAGTTTTTCTGATTTTTTCTTTTCGCTTCTCAGCTTATTTTCGGTTTTCTTCCGCATGGCAATTTCGGTAGAAACGCGATTAAACATATCGCAAAAAGCTCGCATTACATCGCCAAGTTCGTCGTTGCGATGGTGGTTAATGGCATAAAACTTAACGTCGGTTTGATCTTGGCTTAAAGCTTCTCCTGCGGCTAATAAATCTTGACGAATTTTTAAGATGGGTTGGATAACTAAGATACCTAGAACAATCATCGTTGCCGCAGTCACGAAAATGGAAATAATGAGTACCAAACCTGCAATTCTTAGGGTAAATTTTCTTAATTCTACTGGCACATTACTGGCATTGTGACTGCTAATTAAAACGTAAGGAAAGCCCAAAGATTCTGAAGACCAAGCGACATCATAACGTTGCTTATCGGGACTAAGCAAACGCACCATAAATTCATTATTAATATCATCAAAAGTGAGTCGAGCAGTTTCTCCTACTTGAGCCACTTTTTGACCGTTGAGATCGTAAATAGTAATACCTGTTAAAACCTTAGAATTATCGGTAATAACGGTAACAGTTTCGCGAAAATTCTTTTCGGTCATTTGGCGTTCGTTTAAAGCGATGATGGCTTTAACGGCGGCTTGAGAGTCAATTTCGAGTTTTTCAAGTTGTCTTTCTTGTTCTAGCCAATAAGAGGGAATCAAAATGGCAACTTCCACACCAATAATACTCAAGAAAACCCAAGATGCGATCTTGCGAGATAACCGCGCTTTATAACAAATAATTGAGGAAAGAAAGCGAGCTATTGCCATTCTAAAAGCCTCATAATTCTTATAATGGTGTTGTTCATCGAATTTAATTTCGTAAAAATTCAATTCACCCTGAATTTTAAGTTGAGGAATCCCCTCAATATCATCTTTCTTCTAATGGCTGCCTCGCAATTCCGTATCTGTCGGCATTAAAGTTAAAATTTAAAAGGCGATCGCCTTCCTAAAATTTACCGAAACATCAACAATTTTTGTGGTAGTGTAAACAGTAATTTCAGCCAGCTATTATGCAATACCTGTATTTACACGGTTTCGCTTCCAGTCCTCAATCTCGGAAAGCTCAATATCTGCGCGATCGCTTTGCTGAAGTTGACCTCCACCTCCACCTACTCGATCTCAACCAAGACGACTTTACTCACCTCACTATCACTCGTCAACTTCAGCAAGCCCAAGCCGCTTTACCTGGCGATCGCACCCCTGTCACCCTCATTGGCTCTAGTTTAGGGGGCTTGACGGCGGCTTATCTTGCCGAATTATCGCCCCAAGTGCAACAATTAGTCTGCCTCGCTCCTGCATTCAATTTTCTCGATTGTTGGTTGCCTCAAATTGGTGACGCTCAGATGCAACATTGGTCTACTTCTGGCTATTTGTCAGTGTATCACTACGGCGCAAAACGCTTACTACCCTTGCATTATAAGTTTGTCCTTGATGCCCAACATTATGACAGTATTTCCTTAAAAAAGCCTGTGTCTACGCTGATTTTACACGGACAAGAAGATGAGATTATTCCCATCCAGACTTCTCAAGATTATGCTGCGTCGCGGTCTTGGGTAAAGTTTATGAGTTTAAAAAGCAATCATGCTTTGACGAATGTTTTACCGGAAATTTGGCAAGAAATTCGTCACTTTTGTCAGTTATAATCCCAAAGTTAGCTCCTGGGAAATGCCCTCGCTCTTATCCTAAAAAGAAGCCAAAACTCATTTACATCAACTGTTTTAAACAAGACACATCCATCGAGCCAAAATGAACGCTGAGAGCCAGATGAACATTTTCCATTGACTTGATTAACCAGGGTACACCATCGCCGGACGCAGCTTCATAGTGGTTGAATAAAATCGAAAAACGCTTTTCTAAATGGGGTTTGACTTGACGACACAACAAGGCAATTTTGAGGAGTAATAGCACTGTTGGCGTAGCACCCATATTGGCAATCATATCAACAAAGATGTAGTGATCGGGGCGTTGGGGACTGTCTACAACGAGGAAGTTTAGTAGTTTGCTAGAAGTCCGCAATAACAAAAATTCACTCGGTTTTTGGGAGTCGTAACGAGTGAGGGTATTTTTGAGATAGTCGTAGAGTTTATCGTTGAATTGGAGTTGGTGGTATTGACTATCCATCGACCCCAAAAGATACTCGTACAGTTCGTCTTTGAAGGCTCGATAAGATGAAGTTTTGATGCTTTGAGATAGAAAGTTGTGAGCTAGATCGCGGTGGGTATAAGGCCCTTGAACGCGACCTACAAATTCCCGTAGGGCGGCTCCGAGTTCGCGATCGCTCAATAAGGTAGGATTAGCAACAGGCTGAAGAGCGCGATCGCGGCTTGGCGGTTGTTGGCTGCGGGCAGTTTGGGCTAAACGGACTTGATAAGTGACGTATTTCGACAAATTTAGCTCAAATCGGCGCTGAATCTGCGTTTTAATTTGACGAACGGTTTGTTGGTGTTCGTAGCTACTATCTTCGCTGAGTAAGCAGTGTTCGTAGAGGTAAGGATAGCGGTCAATCAGATTGCCAATAGTGCGATCGCCGCGATCGAATTTAAGCTTAGGATTGAGGTTACTTTCAACTACATGAGCGAGCCGTTGTAGAGTTAAATATTGCTCGCTATCTTTGAATTGACCCACCAGTTGACGAGTACGTCTGGCGCTGCGAGAATAAACGCTACCGGGGGGTAAGGTTTCTGCAAATAAGCTAACCAGGGCAGGAATAGCCGCTTGGGTGGTAGACTGCATTTGCCAGCGATTGATGGGAATATGGCAACAGCGATTCAGGACAAGTTTAAAGTTGTCCTCGGCGTTTTTGGCAATGACGATCGCATCTAGAGCATTGCGGATTTCAGGAACTTGATAATCTCTCGTGGTAATAAACAAGCGACGAAAGCGCTCAATTATTGCTTGGGGAGATTCAGTTTGTACGCAATACAGTAAGTGATCGTACAGTTGTTGCTCTTCTTGGCTAGTTCTACGAAGGTAACAGTCTGTCAACGTATGCACCTCAATCCCCCGATCTTTGTTTGATGTTCAGGGATACCGCGCTAGAGTTTGTTAATTTCAAACCGATTTTAGTTTAGGCAGAAAAGGTATGATGTCGCTAAAGTTATTTTGCTGTTTTACTGTAGATGTTACCAAATTTTGATATCTTCACCCCGACTACTTGTGCAATTTTTCCCATTTTTTAGCAATGGAACTCTGCCTAAGTGCTATTAAGATATCCAATCCCATTTAATATCATAGCTTGACATTTTGCTGGCTGTTCTCTGTAAAATTACAGGAAATCGTCATTTTGAGAAAATACCTGTAAATTTACTGAACTTTTAAGACAACTTGATGAAAGCTTAATCATTTCAGGTAAAAATTAATCCCCCTCGACTTTTAATAAACTTAAGAATGCTAACACAATGGACTGTCAAATTTCCGAATTCAGCAAAATTTTAGAGATATCCCTGCCCCAAAAGTTTGAGTCTCGCGGGACAAAAACGATTCAGGGCATTACCACAGATACGCGATCGCTCCAACCGAGGGAGGTTTTTGTGGCATTGCGGGGGGAAAACTTTGACGGTCATCAGTTTTTAAAAACCGCAGTCGATAAGGGCGCGATCGCCTTAATTGTCGAGACGCAGAATCCCCAGCTTGATGTTCCCCAATTGCTCGTCAAAGATACCCTCAAGGCTTACCAAAAAATCGGGCGTTGGTGGCGCGATCGCTTTGATATTCCGATTATTGGTATTACGGGATCGGTGGGGAAAACCACAACAAAGGAAATTATCGCGGCGGTTTTAGGCACTTACGGCAATGTTCTCAAAACCCAGAAAAACTATAATAATGAAATTGGCGTTCCCAAAACCTTATTCGGATTGCAGCCTCACCACGATTTTGCGGTTATTGAGATGGCGATGCGTGGCAGGGGGGAAATTGCCGAACTTACCGAAATTGCTTGGCCGACCATTGGTTTAATTACGAATGTGGGAACAGCCCATATTGGTCGTTTGGGGTCAGAGGAGGCGATCGCGCAGGCAAAATGCGAATTACTGGCTACCATGTCCCCGGATAGCGTGGCGATTTTGAATGCCGATAATGAGCGCTTAATGCGGACAGCAGCGACGGTGTGGTCGGGGGAAACGGTGACTTACGGGTTGGAAAGTGGGGATATTCAGGGCAAAATGCTGGATTCCCGCACTTTAGAGGTGAATGGGCGCACTTTTCCCTTACCTTTGCCGGGTCAGCACAATGCCTCGAACTTCCTAGCGGCTTTGGCTGTGACAGAAGTATTGAAACTCGATACAACAGTTTTGACTCAGGGCATTACGGTAGATTTACCCGGAGGGCGATCGCGAGTCCATACCCTCGACTCCGATATTGTCCTACTCGATGAAACCTACAACGCCGGTTTAGAATCGATGCTGGCGGCGCTAACCTTGCTCAAAGAAACCCCAGGACAGCGCCAGATTGCCGTTCTTGGCACGATGAAGGAGTTGGGGGAACAATCGGCTCGATTACACCAAAAGGTGGGTCAGAAAGCCTCAGAATTGGCTTTAGATGGCTTGTGGGTTTTAGTTGACGATCCCGAAGCCAGAGAAATTGTGACGGGGGCTTCAGGAGTACCAACGGAATGTTTTGAGACTCACGCTGAGTTAGTGCAGTATCTCCGCGAAAATTTGCGTTCGGGCGATCGCGTTTTGTTCAAGGCTTCTAATTCGGTGGGTTTGAGTCGAGTAGTAGAGGAGATTTGCCGCTACTTGAGCGATCGAAATGTTTGACAATGTTTGCCGCTACTTGAGCGAACACTTTAGTGCCGATATTGCCTCTTGGTTATTGGGTGAATCGATTGTGCTGACACGCCTAAGTCCTACCGAACTCTCCCTACAACCCCTACGGGCAGATGCCTTGATTCTACTGCAATCTGAGCGGGTAGTTCTCCACGTTGAATTTCAGACTCAGCCTGACGCGGAAATGCCTTTTCGGATGGCAGATTACCGTTTGCGAGTGTATCGTCGCTTTCCCCAAAAAACCATGCGTCAGGTTGTGGTTTATTTGCGACAATCTACTTCGCCATTAGTGTATCAAACTCAATTTGCACTGCCGAATTTGCGCCACGAGTTTGAGGTGATTCGTCTGTGGGAACAACCCGTGGATTTATTTCTCAATACCCCAGGATTGCTACCGTTTGCCGTATTAGCTCAAACATCAGATCGCGCTACCACTCTCCAAACTGTAGCAGCACAAGTGGACAGAATTGGCGATCGCAGGCAACAAAACGACTTGGCAGCTTCGGCAGGGATATTAGCCGGGTTAGTATTAGAAAAGGCATTGATTCAAAGATTATTGAGGACAGAACTGATGCGAGAATCAGTCATTTACCAAGACATCTTTCAACAAGGGGAAGCTAGAGGTCGAGTCGAAGGGGAAGCTAAAGGTCGAGTCGAAGGGGAAGCTAGAGGTCAAGTGGAAGGGGAAGCCAGAGGAAAAATTGCAGTTGCCAAAAACTTACTCAAGTTGGACATGGGGATCGCTCAAATTGCTGAAGTGACAGGTTTGACGGTCGAACAGGTGTCGCAGTTACAATCTGAGTAGTAATCGCTTGCTCTCTCGTCAAAGTTTTAGCTGTTTTTGGAGAGTAAATACCAGAAAAAGGGCGCACCGAAGATGGGTAAAATTAGTCCTACGGGGAAAGCTTCTGAGGTAAACAGCGAGACTGCTAGGATTTCTGCCCCCAGGAGTAAGATTGCACCGAATAAGGCACTGTAGGGCAAAATCCAGCGATAATCTGTGCCGACCCAAGCCCTAGCGAAATGAGGGACAATCAGACCGACAAAACCAATTGGGCCTGCGATCGCGACACTACTTCCTGCTAAGAGTACCACGGCGATCGCGGCCCAAGCTTTAACCCAGGCGGTTTGCTGTCCTAAGCCTTGGGCAATATTTTCCCCTAAACTCAGGGTCGTAATTTGTCGTCCCAAGACGAAAGCTAAGAGGAAACCCACCGCAAACACGGGTAAAACCGAGAATAAAGCCTCTCCATTGCGCCCGGAAATTGAGCCAATCAGCCAAAAGCGAATTTCGTCGAAAGCGCGGCGATTCAGCAGTAAACTGGCGGTGGTGAGGGCAGAGAAAAAGGCCGTTAAGGCTGCCCCCGCTAACACTAAATTGAGAGACGTTAAGCCCCCAGCACTCAGGGATGCTAAAGTATAAACCGCGATCGCGCCCATTGCCGCCCCAATTAAAGCCAAAGCCGTTTCTATACTACTGGGAATATCCCCCGCGATCGCAATTCCGGTGACCAAGGCAAAAGCCGCCCCCGCATTGATCCCCAGTAAACTCGGAGACGCAATAGAATTTCCCGTGATCCCCTGCATTATCGCCCCAGCCACTGCCAAACCCCCCCCCACCAACACCGCCATCATCGCCACAGGCAGACGAATCGAACGCACAATCCAATGCTCTGTCGAGCCGTCAAACGCCACTAACGCCTGCCAAATTGCTTCTAGGGAGATATTTGTCGTCCCCACGGTTAAACAGACGCTAAAGCTCAAAATAAGGACGATAACGGCCATAATCAATCCCCAGATCAAGCGGCGTTGTCGTGGGGGGTTTTCCTTCTGGGTCGATAAAGTCATGGAAACATCACATCAAAAGATCGTTTAGCCTTGGACTCAAAAATATCCTTAAAATGGACATTTACTCAGCGATAGTTGCCATATCCTAGAGAGCGATCGGTAATATTCACTCAACCATAACTTGTATGCTAGAAAAACAAGAAGCAATCATCGAAGACATTACGGCGCGAGAAATCCTCGATTCGCGAGGTAGACCCACTGTTGAAGCCGAAGTGTACCTGGCTACAGGGGCTTATGGTATTGCCCAAGTGCCGAGTGGTGCATCCACAGGGACTTTTGAAGCCCACGAGTTGCGCGATGACGAACGTCGTTATGGCGGCAAAGGGGTTTTACGAGCGGTTCGCAATGTCAAAGAGAAGATTGCCGACGCTTTGTGCGATTTGGATGCCTTAGATCAAGTTTTGATTGACCGCACCATGATCGACCGCGACGGTTCTAAAAACAAGTCGAACTTGGGCGCTAATGCCATCTTAGCGGTTTCTTTGGCCACTGCAAAAGCCGCCGCCGATGAGTTACAAATGCCGTTATATCGCTATCTCGGCGGGCCTTTGGCGAATGTGTTACCCGTCCCGATGATGAATGTGATTAATGGGGGCGCACACGCGGCGAATAATGTAGACTTTCAGGAGTTTATGGTCGTCCCTGTCGGCGCATCGAGTTTTGCAGAAGCTTTGCGTTGGGGGGCGGAAGTGTTTGCTTCGCTGAGTAAGGTTTTGGATGCGGAAGGTTTACTCGGTGGTGTGGGGGATGAAGGCGGTTATGCCCCGAATTTGTCCTCAAATGAAGCCGCTTTAGAGATTTTGATGACGGCGATTGACAAAGCGGGATACAAAGCCGGAGAAGAAGTGGCTTTGGCGATGGATGTGGCTGCCAGCGAGTTTTATAAAGATGGGCAGTATGTTTATGATGGTGCGCCCCACAGTGCGGCGGATTTCATCGATTATTTGGGTCAATTGGTGGATAAGTACCCGATTGTTTCCATTGAAGACGGTTTGCACGAGGAGGATTGGGAAAGCTGGCAGTTGCTTAATGAAAAGTTGGGCGATCGCGTACAATTAGTAGGCGACGATCTCTTTGTTACCAATGCCGAACGCTTACAAAAAGGCATCGATCTCAAAGCCGGAAACGCGATTTTGATTAAACTCAATCAAATTGGGACACTCACCGAAACCCTCGAAACCATCGACCTCGCCACCCGTAACCAGTTCCGTTGCGTCATTTCCCACCGTTCCGGGGAAACCGAAGATACCACGATTGCAGACTTAGCCGTAGCCACTCGCGCGGGTCAAATCAAGACGGGTTCTCTGTGTCGTAGCGAACGAGTTGCCAAGTACAACCGCTTGTTACGGATTGAGGACGAGTTGGGCGATCGCGCTGTTTATGCTGGCACAATTGGTATGGGGCCAGGGGTGAAAAAGTAAGCTCTAAGTTACTTATTTAGTTTTCTAAGCCCGCTTGCGCGGGTTTTTTATTGTTTTTAACCTGACGTTATCGTTATTCCCCAAATTGAACCCAGGGACGAAAAAGGCTCTGGCTTGATAGTACGTTTGTTTTTAATCCGATAAATTGAGCCGCTTCGCGGCAAGCAAAGGGTAAAAGGGCAAAAGAGCAAAGGGCTAGGGAGTCATCAAGGCTGAACGAGCAATGCGAAAACCCTTCCCTCCGTTGGCATAGCTGAGATCGGAGTCAATGCGGAAAGCACTACGACAGTACCTCGGAATAACGTTCCAAGAACCGCCGCGTATTACACAGCTTAATCTATTGTTTAATATATGCAGGTGTTGGACATAGTTTTCATAACAAGTGTCAGGACAATCCTCGTCCCACACTTGACCATTCTTGGGCGCTCCTTCATAGTTGCTATGCAAAGAGCCAGGGTCAGCGCACCATTCCCAGACATTACCGTGCATATCGTATAAACCAAAGCTGTTCGGTGGGAAATTGCCGACTGGG
>JAWQFT010000109.1:0-17781 GCA_035968055.1 Jaaginema sp. PMC 1080.18
GACGAGGAAATAAATAATATATGTTGTGAGGAAATGCTATGCACTTATCTAAATTACTTTGCTATACCTGTAGCGCGATCGCGTTAGGGGGAATGTCGGCTCAAGCTCAAGATGATTCTGTAGATATATTGTCTGAGGAGGGGGACGATAGTATTATTGCGGGAGAGGATTTGCGAAGCGATCGCGCTCTCGACTCGGTAGCAGTAACCCCCGAAATTATCCCCCCCGAAAGTCTCGAATTTGCGCCGGAATCTGTCTCAACCATTGCTATTGAACCAATAGCGTCAGCAGTGGAAAATGTCGCTAATTCTGAATCTGACATCCCAGAAATAACTCCGATAGCCGCTAACCTGGAAAATATCGAGGAGTTTGAAACCGAACTTCCGGCTTATCCCTACGACGATTTAGCCACCACTGCGACAGCATTAGAGAGCGATCGCATTACCGTAACCCCTCCAGAAGTGAATACCAATCCCGTTGAAATTGCCGACGCGGGAGAAGCAACTTGTGTTGCGATGGCTACCCCCGAACAAATTGCTCAGGGTTTCAATGACTCAACTTGTCCGCGACCCAGACGTTACAACGATGTCGAGTTTACTGAAGACTATCAAACTCGGTCTTCCCCGGCAATGAGTATTTATATTCCCGTGGGTTACGGTGCAGATAATAACACCATTTTCTTTACCGGAAACTATCAATCCGAGGTGCGAGTCGATCCGGGGTCTACCTTTAACGGCGGCTTGGGGATTGGTTTAGGGGATGCAGACAAGGCGTTAGGGGCAGAATTGTCCTACGCTTTTGCCAATAATCGTAACTTCGGGGAAGGCGGTTTTAACGGCAAAATCCACCGTCGCTTTCCTGGGGATATCTCCGTCGCTGCGGGGTGGAATGGTTTTCTCAACTTTGGCCGTCACGATTGGGAACATTCCCTGTATGGGGCAGTTACCAAGGTTTTCCGCACCCAGGATTCCCTCGATAAACCCTTTAGTCGCGTCGCAGTAACGGCGGGTGTGGGGACGAATCAGTTTCGCTCCAATGGGGCGCGAATTGTCGGGGATAATAATGCCAATGTCTTTGGTAATGTGGCGGTACGAGTCGTGCGTCCCGTGAGTTTTATTGCCGAATGGACGGGTCAAGATTTGGGCTTGGGGCTGTCGATTGCTCCCTTTGCCAATATACCCTTTGTCATTACCCCGGCGGTGCGAGATGTGGTGGGAAATGAGTTTTCGCCGCGTTTTGTGCTGACCAGTGGTTTGTCGTATCAGTTTTAAGGAGGTTTTGATGAATAAGTTTATCAGTTTTGGTATGGCGATCGCGCTTTTGTCTTTATTTCCCCTGAAAAGCAAAGCTCAGAGTTTTGCTGATGTCACCGGGGGGAATGTCTGGAATAATTACGCCCCAGTTTTAGGCATAGATGACCTCGATCCCGATTTACTCGCTCGCATTGCGGCGGTTAATCGCGATGGTCCGGTGGCTTATCAGGCTTGCGATCGCGCTCTTGTGGCGTTACAACAAAATAGCGATGTTACCCGTCGTTACGCTCGTCCCGACTCCCCCAATCGCCTCCCTGCCCCGGCTGTTCCTCAAGCTTGTCTGCAATACAGCCAGATTATGGGCGAAGCTGACTCATTACGACGCATTGTGGCTGATATTGAACGTAGTCGGCTGAATCCGGCTTTTGCAACTTGGTAATTTCCGAGTCGTTAAGGGGAGCGTTTTCCCGATAGTTTACTGGCTTTTTGTTGTTGGTTGTTGGTTATTTGTTGTTTGTTTTCGCTTTAACCGAGATTGATTTTCTTCAGAAAGGAAGTTAGAAAATTTGGCTCTTGGGGTAAATTGCAAAATAGGCCAAAAGCTAATACCTGCAAGCCTTTCAGCCCAAAAAAATGAAATTAAGTTTCACGCCTGAGTCATCAGATTATGACCAATAACCAACAACTAACAACTAACAACCAACAACTAACAACTAACCCATGAAACAACACATTCAGAGTAAACAATGGATCGCCTCTGCGATCGCGATCGCGTTGATCGGTGCAATGACACCCCCCGCAATTTCCCAAGAACGCATCGGTACGTCTACAATTCGCTTTAGCGAGGATACCATCGTCGAATTCGAGGTACAGTTCACCCAAGGAGCAAATCGCTCGGAATTTGGCGTAATTGTCAATCCTGACCCCTCCATTGCCTCTGTGACGGACGCTTCTACGTTCAATCAACTCAAAGATAGCGGGCGTTATGTCCCCCTATTCGTCGAAACGCAACCCTTCGATCAACTCGCTACCAGTTCCGATGCGGGGGCTTTTAGCAACGATCCGAACTTCCGGGTGGGAGACTTCCTGGGGACGGTAAATGCGGGTACGATTGTCGATATTACCCGTCAAGGTTCGGTGCGAGTTCCTAATGTGGAGTTTGTGCAGAGTAATCCCAATGCTGCCAATGGTCGCGGTACAATTACTGTCGCCTACGAATTTAAGGCAAATACACCCTATTTACTTTATCTCGGCACATATACCTCGGCTAATAACGTCTTTATTCGCAGTTTCGCCTCCAATAATATCGGGGCTGCGGGGACACAAGGAGATTTAGAAGGTGCGCGGGGAGGGGGCGATCGCGGTGAGGCGATTTTCTGGGAAGATCAAGGGGAAGGCATTTTCAATCCCGCAGGCTTTATCGAATTAGTCCCCAGCGACGACGATTTTAACGATTTTGTCCTGGTTGCAGGAGGCGTTTTAGTGGAAGTCCCCTGTGTGAAGTTACCGGATAATATTCGCTAGATTTAGCGATTCATTGCTCAAGATTTAATCCCAAAATCAACTTAATTTAAACAACAGGAGTCCAACCAACTCCTGTTTTTTCATGCAAATCATTCACTATAATAGGGTCAAATGTACTGACTCTTTTTTTTGGAATCATGGTACAAAAAGTCAACCCCCCCTCCCTACAAGAGCAACTTCTTTATCCCGACAGCGACGGTAAACCCTTGGCCGACAATACCATTCAACTCCGTTTGATTTTCACCATCAAAGGTGGTCTAGATGCTTTATTTAAAGACCGAGATGATGTCTTTATTGCCGCCGATTTACTGTGGTATCCCGTTCCCCTAACTCCAGAGGAAATCGGCGCTCAAAAACAACCCCAAAGACAAGCTCCTGATGTCATGGTAATCTTTGGTAGACCCAAAGGCGATCGCGGTTCTTATATGCAATGGAAAGAAGAAAATATTAGCCCGCAAGTCGTCTTTGAAATCCTTTCACCGGGAAATAGAAAGAAAGAAATGGATAATAAGTTCGCGTTTTATCAAAAATATGGCGTAGAGGAATATTATCTGTATAATCCCCAAAAGAATCAACTGCAAGGCTGGTTAAAACAAGGAGAAGAATTAATAGAAATATCTCAAATGGAAGGCTGGCAAAGTTCGCATTTGGGAATAACGTTCAGTACAAGTGAAGGGGATTTAGCTTTATTTCATCCCAGTGGAGAGCAGTTTGTCGATTATGTGGAGATGTTTGAGGAACGCGATCGCGCTTTGGCAGAAAGGGAACGAGAACGCTTAGAAAAGGAGCGAGAAAAAGAGCGAGCCAATCGCGCAGAAGCAGCCATCGAGGAGGAGCGACAGAAAAACCAGCAATTAAGAGAACAATTACGTCAATTGGGTATCGATCCAGACAGTTTTTCTTGACTCATAATACAGCAATTCTCAAATACCAACCGCCCACAGTGTAGCGAAATTGAATTTAGTATAAAATAAACTCAAATGTACTAACTCTAAAATCGTGGTACAACAACCCCTAGAAACAGACCTGCTCTACCCCGACAGCGACGGTAAACCCTTGGCTGACAATACCATTCAACTAGGCTTAATTTTTACTATAAAAGGGGGTCTTGATGCTTTATTTCAAGACCGAGATGATGTCTTTATTGCTGCGGATTTATTGTGGTATCCCGTACAACTGACTCAAGCGGAAATTCTGGCGAAAAAACAACCACAACGACAAGCCCCGGATGTGATGGTAGTCTTGGGTAGACCCAAGGGCGATCGCGGTTCGTATCGACAATGGCAAGAGGAAAATATTGCGCCTCAAGTTGCCTTTGAAATCCTCTCTCCTGGCAATCGTAAGCAGGAAATGACCCAGAAGTTCGAGTTTTATCAAAAGTATGGCATTGAGGAATATTATCTCTACAATCCCCAAAAGAATCGACTGCAAGGATGGCTCAAACAAGGGGAGGAACTAACAGAAATCCCAACAATGGAAGGCTGGAGTAGTCCGCGTTTGGGGATAACTTTTAGTACCAGCGAGGGAGATTTGGCTTTGTTTTCTCCCGACGGAGAGCGTTTCGTTGATTATGTGGAAGTTGTCCAACAACGCGATCGCGCTTTGGCAGAAAGGGAACGAGAACGGCTAGAGAAAGAGCGAGAACGGCTAGAAAAGGAACAAGAAAAACAACGAGCCGATCGCGCTGAATTAGAGTTACAACAAATGAGAGAACGCCTACGTCAATTAGGTATCGATCCAGACAGTTTCTCTTGATTGGTAATACAGAAATTCTAAAATACCAGCCGCCCGCAGATTAGAAATCTGGGGCTAGGTTTACAAAGTCCGCCGTCGCGGACTCTAAATCATCGAAATTAGCTCTTATTGGAGTGGGTGAGGGCTAAATCCGCCGCAAACCCTCCACGAGACGCTGATTCTCCGCGATGGTACGCACTGCAACCCGGAAATAACGATCGCCTAACTCTGGGAAACTCAGACAATCGCGAATCAGAATGCGATCGCCCTCTAACAATTGACGCTGCAACTCAACACTCGAACCCTGAGTCTCCACCAGCAGGAAGTTAGCCGCCCCCGGAAAGGGTCTTAAACCGGGAATTTGCTCTAACTGCTCAAACAGATGCGATCGCGCTTTCTTGAGCCAGTTATGGGTGCGCTGCTGAAACTCTGTATCTCCCAGAACCGCTTGAGCCGCGAGATCGGCTAAAATATTAACCGACCAGGGATCGCGCCATTCTTGCCAGCGTTGCAGACGATCAGGAGGGGCGATCGCGTAACCCAAACGCAACCCCGGCAAGCTGTAAAACTTCGTAAGCGATCGCAGAATCACCAAATTCTCGTGCTGCGATACCATCCCCACTAAACTTTCGCTCTGAGACGGTGGCAGAAAGTCCATAAAAGCCTCATCCACCACCACCAGGTCAAATTTATCCAAAAGCGGCAATAACTCCTCTCGCGTCCAGATTCTCCCGGTGGGATTGTGGGGATTATTAACGAGAATGCTGCTGTGGGGCGCAATTTCGCCGCTAGAGGGCATATCCCAATCAGGCAGCACTAAGGTTTGGGGAACGATCGCCCCCCCGAAAGCTTGCAGGGCGCGAGTATAATCCCGAAAAGCGGGAAACCAGAGATAAGTTGCCTCAAACTGCGCCAAATCGCGACCAATCCAAGTCAGCAACTCCGCCGCCCCATTCCCCGGTAATATCCACTCTGGAGCTAAGTTATGAGCTTGAGCCAGGCGATCGCGTAAATCCGTATAATTCGGGTCGGGATAGCTCCGCAAACGCTCCATCCCCCCCTGAATGGCGGCTATGGCAGTATCCGGTAGTCCCAAGGGATTGATACTCGCCGAAAAATCCAAAATCTCATCAGGGGAACACCCAGCCAGGGACGCAGCCCAAACTAAGTTTCCCCCGTGATGCGGTCGTTTCATCAGCGTACAATACTGATGCTACGGCGCGACTTTATCTTTAAACAGTTTTCCGGCGGAAAAAGCGGGAACTCTAGTGGCTTTGATTTCCATTTTGTCTCCGGTTTTGGGGTTGCGACCTTCACGGGCTGCGCGATCGCGTCGTTCAAAACTACCAAAACCCACTAAGGTAACTTTTTCCCCTTCTGATACCGCTTCCACAATCGCTTCCAAGGTGGCCGTCAACACAGCATCCGCTTGTTTTTTGGTTACACCCGCTTTTTCAGAAACTTTATCGACTAATTCTCCCTTATTCATTCACAATCTCCTGTTTTCATCAATATTCGCAGTTTAACATCTACTGGGCTTCAACTTTGAGTTCTTAATAGCATTTGTCAGTGAATGTTTTCTTGAAAAAATAAAAACAAAACGCTGAGACTCTCGTAGACTCAAAGTTTCACGCTCATCATTCTACGCGAAATTACGGTTTATGGATCGCCTAAAACCTTAATTTCTTGTAATTTGTTACTAATTTTTAGCAATATGCTGCATAAACTCCTAAAAAAAGGGAGGCGATCGCCCCCCCACTCTTCAAATTGACACGGATATTTTATCGATTTCTCGGCACTTGAATCCCTTGCTGTTGCAGGATTTGACCCGCATCTTGACCCGGAGTATAGCCGTAACCCCAATCCCCGAACCGCGCCGTATCATCTAAAATCTGCGGTGTAACGAGAACAATCACTTCGCGGCGCTCGTTTGTACGGTTGGTACTGCGGAACAATGCCCCTAGAATCGGAATATCACCTAAAATTGGCACTTTACTTACAGTCGTTCGGTCGGCTTCCTGAATAATGCCAGCAATAATCAAAGTCTGACTATCTCGCATCCGAATTTCACCTGAACCTACTTCGCGATTTTGGACTAAAGTAATTTGTCCCACAGGTGTAGCGATTGTGCTGGCAGGAGCGGATACAGAAGAATCCACAGACATAGAGATGAAGCCGTTATCATCAATTCGACTTACCGCAACCACTAACTCTAAGCCTGCATCTTGAAGCACAGGGACTTCAACTTCCCGCGCCGTTTGTCCAACTTGCTGAATTTGAATCTCTGTTCCTGCAAATACCTGCTGGGTTAAAGCAACACTAGCAGATTGACCTTCCTGAACAACCAATGTCGGATCCGTTAAGATTTTGGCATTACCGCTAACAACTTGTGCCTGCAAAGCCGCCAGGAAGTTACGTGGGAACTGGAATAAATCGGGTAATCCTGCTTCTGCCGTCCCTATCGTACCTGCGGTTGCTGTGGACGTACCATCAGCATTGACCGTAATAATGTTATCTTCAGCCAGGGTAAAGTCGGTAAATCCCGTAGTGAATGGATCTCCTGAAAGGCCAGCTGTCCGGTTAAAGAACTGTAATGCTCCAGGACTTGCTAAACGCTGAACTCCCGTTGGTGATACCCGAATCGTACCGGGAGAAGTACCAGGAATTGCTGTTGTGCTATTCAAATCCAAGAACGTATTAGAACCCGCAAACGGATTATTGATAATCGGCTGTCCGGTTAAACTACTGCTGGTTTCAGAAGCAGTCGCGGGTCGAAACTGTCCGTAGTTTCCGGCTAATGCACCGCCATCAACTGAAAAGAAACTATCCGCAATGCCAAAAGAAAAACTAGCATTGAAGTTGTCTTGGTTGAGTAAGTTAACATCGACAACTTTGACATTAACTGCTACTTGACGACGGCGAATATCAAGCTGACCTAACAGGGCTGTCGCAATTTCTACTTGGCGGGGTTCGCCCACCATAGTTAAAGTATTAGTCCGTTGATCTGTAGAAACAGCTAAACCCGAAAGTAAAAGAGCAATTGAACCCGAATCACCACCTTCGGCTGTTAATGAACGAATCTCAGGAGGTTCAAGTTCAACACGAACAACTTGCTGGGTTTCTTCGTTGATAATTTCGTTTCTATTTTGTTCGAGCAGTTGAACAGATGCTCCTTGGGTTGCCAAAAAAGTAGCTGCACTCCCTGCCTCAACTTGATTCAATCGATAACTTCGAGCGACCAAGTTACGAGCGCTTAAGGGTAATGCCGAACTGACAATAATGGTGCGTCCGCGACGATTCGCTTGTAAGCCCGAAACCATCAAGACGTAGTTAAAAGCATCCTGGACAGATTCATTTTCCAAGTCCAAAGAAACTGTATCGGAAACTGGTGCTTCTCCTTCTCCTCCGGCTGCGGCTGCATCTGTGTAAACAACATTTAGCCCCGCAGAACGAGCTAGAAAGCTTAAAACTTCGCGCACCGGGGCATCTTTGAGGATGAGGCTATCCACGCGCGCGGCAGTACCGAGATCGATAAGATCGGGGGCTGTATTAACCGTCGAAATCGTAATGTCTCCTAGAGGTGGAGCAACCGCACGCGGTACAAATGACGGTGCAGGGGCGACGGGTTGAATTTGGGGCGTTACGCCGGAGGGAATGCCGTTGAAGTCTACCTGGGTATTGGGAATAACGACGTTGGAGTTAGGGTTGAGGTTTTGGCTGACGGGGTTGCCGTCGATGGTGATTCGAGGATTGGGAACCAGTGCATCCGGGTTGGGTGTAGCGGGGAGGCGAGTGGGATTAAGAGGAGCGGGTTGAGTTTGGGCTAATCCTTCGATTTCGGGAGTTGTGTTGTCAAAGTGGGTTGTTTCTGCTGTTGGGGTGTCAACATCAGCCGAGTTGCTTAGGGTTGCTTGCGGGGGTGCGATCGCGCTCGTAGTGGTATCCGCGATCGCCTCTGCGGCCAATTCGGTCTCAAAACTTAGCGAATTCGCTGCTTTCTCGGAGATTTTCGCTGCTTGCTCGCTAATTTCGAGCTTATCCTTGCTCTTCGCCTCGGTAACGGCTTCGGCAAGCGGGGTTGCTTGCACGGGCAACGCTGTTAATAACAACGCTGGCGCAACCATCCAAAGTTTAAGCTGATGTTGGTGCTGGTTCACTGTTAACTCCTCAACCGACCGAAAAAATAAAAATGTGAAATCCTCAATTGACCAAATGCCACCTGATGCTGTAATTGTTGACCCTCAATTCCCTCTTGTCAAGCAGGTGTTACGAGCCTTAACGACAAGGGATAAGATGTCATCGCCTTCTTTGGCTTTTTTTGCTTTATTTTAGGCGAAACACTCCCATTATCCCCAAAAAAGTTATTGAGCGGGCTGTTCGCCTTCTGCCGGGGCTGCGGCGGCAGCAGCGGCCTGTTCGGCAAGTTCGTCTCCTGAAACCGGGACGAGGGGCAGAAGGACAAAAGTCGTCCGCAACTGAGGTTGAGTGGCGGGAACAACGCGATTATTGGCGCGATCGTAAGTCACACTTTGTCGATCTTCGTTATCGTACTGAGTCTGAAAATTTTGAATCGCCACCAAAGTTTGTAACTGCTCAATTCCTCGTAAAATTGACAGAGTTTGCGAAAAAGTCCCCTTAAATTCTAAGGTAAAAGGCTGGGTTTTGAGTTTTCCTTGTACGCCTTCTCCCCAGGTTGAATCGGACACCGTGGTTAATTGCTGTTGAGAAGCTTGGTCGGCAGCCCCCGGACCGTAGCGCACTAACGATCCTTGGCGACTTTCCACTTGACGGTTCAAATCAAACAACAAGGTATTCAGTTGCTCCTCGGTACTAAATAAGCCGAGGATTTCTTGTTGATTTCTTTGGGTTTGAGCCAGGTTAGTGCGAAGTTCGCCAATTTGAGCTTTGAGTTGTTCTTGTTGGAGGATTTGAGTCTCCGTTGTCTCAACTTCTGCTTCAATCGCCGTTAAATTTTCTAAAGCCGGACGTACCACATACCATCCTAAAGCCGCTGCCCCAATAATTCCGGCGATCGCAAACATAATGCCCCCAGCAATAGGGGTGATTGTCAAACCGAATACCGTAGGATAGGCAGCGTCTTCTTTCTGTTCCTCTTCAAAAGGTAAATCATCAGCAAATGTCATTGGGTTGTTTCTCCTTCTTGTTGAAAGTTACGAGCCGTTCTCAAACGTTCGGCTAAACCAAATGCACCCTTGCGTTCGAGAAGACTGAGCAGGCGATCGTCGGGAATGTCTGCAAGTTGAGCATGAATGCTAAACTCTACCACTTGGGGAAGCTCAATATTTTGAGGTTTTTCCGAGATCGGATAATCTACCAACTGACTGCTCACAACCGCAGTATTGTCTGGCACAAAAAAATCTGAATTTTTCAAGGTCAACATAAAATCGTTGACATCGCTAAAGGATTGGGCAAACCCACCAACCACCAATCTTTGAGGAACAACAGGAGCAGCTTGTTCTTGTCCTGCGGGGGGTGGAGTTGGGGCGGTACTCTCAGTTACCTCGACATCTTCTTGGCTAATACCGCTAATGGTTACGCCTTCGGGGACGCGATCGCGCACATCCTGTAAAATTGCCGACCAAGAGCGAATCTCGGTGAAAACATTAACTAAGGCATTCGTTTGCGTCTGAGCCAGTTCGATTTCTTGCTTCAACTGTTCGACTTCAGCCGTTTCAGCTTGTAGGGTACTCAAGGTGTTGGACTTATCTGCCAACTCCTCTTGAGCTTCAGTCGTGCGCCAATTCACCCACAACCAAAAGCCCCCCACTAACCCCGGTAAAAGTAACCCTACCGCTAACCCAGCAAACATCGGGATCATCGCTGAAGCAGGTAACGAGGCTGCTTTTCTCTGGGCTGGAGCCGCAATGGGTTCGGCCCGATCTTTGAGAAAATTAATATCTAATCCATACATGGGTTTTACATCTCCCGCATTCCCAATCCTAAAACTACTCCTAACCCCGGTCGTTTCACGAGGGGGATTTCTTCTTCGGTTTCTAACGATAATGCTGCCACGGGATCGACTTGGGAGGTGGGTAAACTCAAGCGATTGGTAAAGAATTCATCCAATTGACCAATTCCCCCCCCAGGCCCGGCTAACAACAACTGGGCAACTTCGAGATCGACACTTTGATTCAGGTAAAAATCAATTGAACGGCGCAGTTCGTCAGCGAGTTCTCCTAACACCCGTAACAATGCCGCCATCCCCGGATTAATGCCTGTTGCCCCCGTGCGTAAACCGTCGGCGGGGGTATTGGGAATTGTCATTCCCTGCAACATTTCCGTATCGCGCTTAGTCGGTAAATTCATGGCTCTAGAGAGCGCACTTTGCAGTTGAAACGTGCCGATGGGAACGGTACGCGAAAACTGCGGCACTCCATCTACGATAATAGCAATTTCGGTACTTTCAAACTCGATATCGACTAAAACTGCTGCTTCTTGAGAACCAAATTGACGTAATTGCTCGCGAATTGTCCGAATTAAGGCGAAACTATTAATTTCTAAAATGTCTACTTCTAGCCCGGCTTGCAGAAAAGTCTCGACGTAGGTATCGGTGACTTCGCGGCGAGTAGCCACTAATAAGACTTGGGTTTTTTCGATGCCGTCTTCGTCCTGAAATAAACCCAGTTGTTGATAATCTAAATCTACTTCATCCCTGGGATAGGGTAGATATAGTCCCGCTTCGTGTTCTTTCACCATTTGGTCGAGTTCTTGGGGGGTGAGTTCGGCGGGAATGGGAATAATGCGGATAATCGAATCGCGCATCGGTACGCCGGTAGCAATGCGCGTTGTTTTGATCCCGTTTTGGTCGAGGGTATCGCGAATCAGTTCGGCTAAAGCCGGAGAATCGACAATTTGCCCTTCTTCAAAGATACCTTCTGGCACTTCGGCGGTAACGTAACGTTCGAGTTTGTATCCTTGCCCTTGGCGACGCACCTGAGCAATATTGATGCGTTCTGGGGCAATTTCGATGCCAATGCCTTTGCTTTTTTTGGACAGTAAATTTTTTAGCGGACCTAGCATGATCTTTAAATCTATGTCAGAGGATGAGAAGCGATAGATACAGCTTGCGGCTCTCTTTTTGATGCTACCCACTTTAGCTTAGATTGTTGCTTTGCGATGGTTCTTTTAGCGGCTAGGGAAAAAAGCTGAAAAAGGGGTGCGGGGTTGTGAGGGCTTGGGATGTTTTTTAAGAAAATGAGCCGGAGATTGATGGCGTAATAGAGAATTTGGGGCTAATTTTTCGGCAAAACTATAATCAATGCCAATATATGCCTAAAGTTTGAGGAAAAATCCCATAAATTCCATCTTAGGAGCGATTAAATTGTGGGGATCGCTTCGATAAGGTGAAAGTCGTGTGAAGCGCGATCGCGTCCTCCTGTCTCACCTGATGAACTAAACGCGGGTGTAGCGGCAGGGAGTCGCGGTCATTCTGTGAATTTTAAGAGGTTAAATACTCATGCTCGATACGACTTATTTATTAATTTCTGTATTAACGATTACCATTTTGGCAGCGATCGTAATGGTTCGACCGCAGCGCGATCGCCAAGTTCGAGGCGCGATCGCGATCGTTACAATGGCCTTGTTGATGTTCCTCAACGCTCAACCCGCTCAAGCGGCCATGGCGGCTCAAGACAGCGCCACCAATCCCACCGAAGAAGAAGCTCTCAAAACCGATCCCGGCGGTCGTCACTATAGCGGTATCGAATATGTAGACTCAGAAAAGCCAGACGGTACTGCCTACAACGATGACAAAATCGAACGGGAAATCAAAAGCATTAACGATCGTCTCACCGCAGGTGTAGTCAATGGTTCTGTTATCGTTTCCGGTCGCGTTGCTGACAAAGCCACCGCTAAAGATGTCGTTGCGAAAGTCAAAGCTATTCCTGGAGTACACGAAGTGACTTTCGACCTCGGTCTCGAACAAGGTGACTTCTAAACTTACTCGCATTTTGCTGAAAAGGCTGCAAGCATTGCATCCTAACTCATAAAACGCAATATTATAAGTGCGGCGGGGGCGTAGGATTTACGCCCTCTTGTTGTCTTTTGGACAGTCGTAAGGAGGGGAGGAAAGGGAGTAGAGGAGATAGGCTGGGGAAGACTGACTGCCAACAAAGCTTGTTACAATACTTAATATAAAAACCCTAAACTTTATTAAGATTAAGAAAAACGCGATCGCCCCTAAAAACTCATACTGCTAAATCCTAGATAATCATGCCCGATTCCACCGTACCATCACCCATCACCCATAACCGGGAAAGAGAAAAGCAACTCGAAGCCGTATTTTACGATATAAACGAACAGGAAATGGCGCAAATGACCGACAGACAGCTACAGTCGGTAAACCAATATCCTGAGAAAAAACATTATAACCCCGACGCGATCGTTAATTACTACAACCGCCGTCCCTGGCATACCCTCAGCCGCCTCCTGCGGGTTTTAACGCCAACCTTAACCTTCGTATTGCAGATTTGGTGGGACAAACTGAGAAACCGCGTCCGCCAAAACGAACCGCAAAGAGCCGTCCGCATGCGAGAAATTCTTACCCAACTCGGACCGACCTACATTAAAATTGGTCAAGCCCTCTCCACGCGACCCGACCTCGTTCCTGCGGCTTACCTCGAAGAACTAGCCTTCCTCCAAGACCAACTTCCCCCCTTCCCCAACGAAGTCGCTTACCACTTCATCGAAGACGAACTGGGCAAACCCCCCCAAGAAATCTACGCTTACCTCAGCCCCGAACCCGTAGCGGCTGCGTCTTTAGGTCAAGTTTACAAAGGTAAACTCAAAACCGGGGAAGATGTAGCGGTGAAAGTGCAACGTCCCGACCTGATTGGCGATATTAGCCTCGATGTCTACATTATGCGCGGCCTCGCCAGTTGGGCGCAAAAAAACATTAAAGCCATCCGCAGCGATTTAGTCGCCATTATCGACGAATTTGCCGGGCGTATCTTCGAGGAAATGGATTATGCCCAAGAAGGTCGCAACGCCGAACTTTTTGCCGAACTTTACGGCTATATTGCCGAAATTTATATCCCTTCAATTTACTGGGATTACACCGGACGGCGAGTTTTGACGATGGAGTGGATTACCGGCACTAAACTGACTAATGTTCCGGCAATTCAAGCCCAAGGAATTAACGCAACACACTTGGTAGAAGTGGGGGTTGAATGTTCTTTACGGCAACTCCTCGAACATGGCTTTTTCCACGCTGACCCCCACCCCGGTAACTTGTTGGCAACTCCCGACGGCAAACTGGCGTATCTGGATTTTGGCATGATGAGCCAAATCCAACCTTATCAGCGTTACGGTCTGATTGAAGCGGTAGTGCATTTGGTCAACCGCGATTTTGACTCCCTGGCTCAAGATTATATCAAACTTGACTTTCTCACCCCCGATACGGATTTGCGCCCGATTATTCCGGCTTTGGCTAATGTTTTTGGCAATGCGTTGGGGGCAAGTGTAGCGGAGTTAAACTTCAAAAGTATTACCGACCAAATGTCGGACATGATGTACGAATTTCCTTTCAAAGTTCCGGCTTATTATGCGCTGATTATTCGTTCTTTGGTGACCCTCGAAGGGATTGCCATTGGTATCGAACCGGACTTCAAAGTGTTGAGTAAAGCTTATCCTTACATTGCCAAACGTTTGCTCACCGACCCCTCACCGCAGCTACGAGCTTCGTTGCGGGACTTGTTGTTCAAAGAAGGTAGTTTTCGTTGGAATCGCTTAGAGAACCTGTTACGAAACGCTCGCAGCAGCCAAGATTACGACTTTGATAAGGTGGTAGACCAAGCAACCGATTTTCTGTTTAGCGATCGCGGTACGTTCATTCGTGAGAAACTGGTGGATGAAATCGTTAAGGCCATTGACCTCTACGGACGGCGCACCTTAATGAATTTCTCGGCAAATGTCCGCGAACGAGTGGGACTGGCGGCGGTGACAGAGACTCAACCGGAAGTCAGCCAAGGCAACAAAAGCCTCGAACACCTCAAAAATATTATCGAAATTCTCAAAGATACGCCGGGTTTCGACCCTATGCGCTTGCTTCCCATCGTCCCCAAACTGCTGTCTAAACCCGAAACCCAGCAAATGGGACAACAAATTGCCGGACGTTTAGCCCAACGCCTTGCTGCTCGTTTGATTCGCAATTTACTCTTGGAAAACAGCGAAAATAACGCTGTGCCATCCTTGCCTCCGACTTCTCAACCGCCGCAGTTGTCTCTCCCACCCGCCGCATTTCGGTAGGCTAGAAGTTGCTTTAGTGGATGGGAGAGAAAGGTGAATTATTGGCTGAAGAACCAACAACTAATAACTGTTTTACAATAGGTTTTAGATAGAGGCGATCGCCTTCTTTAAAAAATCGCGATCGCTCAATGAATTAGGAAAGTGATCATGGATGCTTATTCCCAACCTCAAGAAAACACTCGCATTGTTTTTGCACCGCCTCCCAGCAACCCAGAAATTCCACCTTCGATTTACTATGTTGAGGTGGCCAATCATCTCGATATTCAATGGCAATGGACAACTTTACCCGATGGGAATCGCGTTGTAACGGGTTATCAATTAATTACAAGGAACGAGCTTGAGTTAATAAAAACGTAACAGCTTCTGCGGTAGATAAACGAATTTGCGGTACTTCTTTAATACTGAGTATCCATCGGTCTTCTGTCTGGTGTAGTTGCCAAGCCGCTTGAGGACTAGGAGAAGTAATTTGCCATTTTCCTTGTCGATCTTGAACGCAGGGAAAATTCAATTGCTGGGCTTGGAGTAACACCGGATCGCTCACGATTACTTGTTTGACTTAACCTTTTTTTAGTTACTTCTTAAACTTTTGGTAATCATTGCAGAATGAAAGTGCAAAAGTAACTCTGAGTTTACCACTTCATAAAAGCCAAGAAAACCCACATTTTTGAAAAAATTAAGGGTTGTAGTTACTCCTTTGATAACTTTCCTGTTTTGAAGAATTGTCAAAATAGGTTTACCTAAAATCCCGGCCATTCCGATCGAAAGCCAATTAAGAAACGCGATCGCAGTATTTTTACCCTTGACAAAATTGCACCGATCGTCATTTTTCAGAGAGAACCACCAATAGTGTATTCTGGCCAAAAGCAACAGCACTCAATCCCCAACTCTAGCCGTGTTAGAAGCCTTTGTTTTTGCCACCATACTGTGCGGATTCTTCGGTATTATCTTTAAGAAAAACCTCGTGATGAAGATTGTCTCAATGGACATCATGAGTACCGGAGTCATCGCCTGTTACGTCCTCATTGCCGCCCAAGACGGACTATTCACCCCGATTTGGTCGGATACTCCTGTTGATATTAGCTACGCCAACCCCGTCCCCCAAGCGGTCATTTTGACGGCGATTGTGATTGGCTTTTCTATTCAAGCCTTGATGCTAGTGGGAGTGATGAAACTATCCCGCGATAATCCGACTTTAGACAGCAACGAAATCGAGAAGAATTATCGCCCTTGAGGGGGGATTTTCAGTGACCAGTGACCAGTGACCAGTTACCAATTACCAATTACCAACTTAACTACTACCCCTTAAAAGCTGACGACTCTCCAGAAACTTAAATCCAATTTTTGAGGCTGAAACTCCCATATAATCTAGCGTTGAGCCTTTTTTAGAGTACACCCTGTAGGCCAAAGTTTCTGACCTTCTTTCTGGGGCAAAATTTCCACTCCCCCCGCTTGCCGATTGCCGACTGTCCAAAAAACTGATGACTGATAACTGTTAACTGAAAAAGCTGCCCCTTAATCGCTGATGACTGAACTAACTCCCTGCTGGATTGCCCTACCCTTTTTCATGGGATTTGTAATTTATCTGTTTCCCAAACTCGACCGCTATCTTGCCGTAGGGGTTGCTTTGGCGACAGTGGGTTATGCTTTACTATTGTTTGGGCAACCTGAACCCCTGACCTGGCAATTTTTAGATAACTTTGGGGTGAGTTTGCAAGCGGATAACTTGAGTGCTTATTTTATCCTGACTAATGGCCTGGTTACTGCTGCCGTTTGTGCTTATTGTTGGTCTCAGGGTAAAAGTGCTTTCTTCTACACCCAAATGATGATGCTGCATGGTAGTGTCAATGCCATCTTCATTTGTTACGACCTGATTAGCGTTTATATTGCCCTGGAAGTCATTGGTATTGCGGCGTTTCTTTTGATTGCTTATCCGCGTACTAATCGCTCGATTTGGGTGGCATTGCGTTACCTTTTTGTCAGTAACACGGCTATGTTGTTTTACTTGGTGGGGGCAATTCTTGTCTTTCAATACCAACAGTCCTTTGACTTTTCCAGTTTAGAACAAGCCCCGGCGGAGGCGATCGCCCTTTTGTGTTTAGGATTATTAGCAAAGGGTGGTATTTTTATCTCCGGGTTGTGGCTACCCCTGACGCATTCCGAATCCGAATCCCCCGTCTCAGCAATGTTATCGGGAGTCGTGGTCACAACGGGCGTATTTCCCCTGCTGCGGATGGCTAATATCGTCCCGGAGATCGATCTTGTTGTGCGGGTGTTTGGCTTGGCTACCGCCTTATTTGGAGTCATCTACGCCATCTTAGAAAAAGATACCAAGCGGATGTTAGCTTTTAGTACCATTTCGCAACTCGGTTTTATCATGGCAGCCCCAATTGCGGCGGGATTTTATGCTTTAGCCCACGGTTTAGCCAAATCTGCCTTATTCCTCAGTGTGGGGGCGTTACCGAGTCGTAAATTTGCAGAATTAGCACAAACTACCATTCATCGTACACTCTGGATCGCGATCGCCCTGGCGGGTTTATCTCTTTCCGGTATTCCCCTCATCGGTGGCTTTGCGGCTAAAACTTACACTCTCAAAAACTTGACTTCTTGGCAAGAAATTGGCATGAATATTGCTGCGGTGGGAACAGCTTGCGTTTTTGCTAAATTAATCTTCCTCAAGCCCGGAAACTCCCCCAAACAACTCTCGATTGGGTTTTGGTTGGGCGTTGGCGGGTTAATCGGTGGCTTGCTGCTGGCCAATGGGTTGTATTATGACCTGTATAGCCTGGAAACCGTGCTTAAAGCCCTAGGAAAACTGGCTTTGGGGTGGATCGTCTATTGGGTGTTGATTCGCCGTACCGCCCTAGAATTGCCGAAAGCGGGAGAACGTCTCGAAAACCTAATTGGTACGATGACCTTGGCGATCGTTATTATATTTTGGATGGTAGTGGCTTGACCTCCTCACCGCCGTAAACGGACGGTGATTCCTAAACCTTACGATTTAAGT
>JAWQFT010000110.1:0-9869 GCA_035968055.1 Jaaginema sp. PMC 1080.18
TATCGTCCCGATAATCGTAAGTTTCTCACGACGCAGGAGTTGGAGCAACGAGCCGAGGATTTTCAGCGACAAGCTCAGCAAGAGCGACAACGAGCCGAGGATTTCGAGCAACAAGCCCAACAGGAGCGTTTACTAACTCAACAAGAGCGACAACGAGCCACAGATTTTGAGCAACAAGCCCAACAGGAGCATTTACGAGCCGAGCGATTAGCGGCTCGATTGCGAGAGTTAGGAATTGACCCGGATGCGTAGAAGTCCCTGATTTCAAGCTACCGACACGATCAAGGTAATCACTGATTATTGATGACTCTCGCGCAAAACGTTAATTTTACTTTTTGAGGCTGTAACGCACATCTAGTCAAGCTTTTAGCTTTTTTATGGAGTCTACCCTACAGCAAGAAGTTTCTGACTTCCTTTCTGGGGTAAAGTTCAACTCTCCTCCCCCTCCTCCCCCTCTTTCCCCAACTGCCCAATCCCTAAGAAGATGACTGATTTAGCCCAAGAAGCGATCGCGGTATTAGTAGACCTTGCTCAACGAGGGGAAATTGACCCTTGGGATGTTGAGGTCATTACGGTGATTGACCGCTACTTGAGCAAAATTGGCATGACAGAGGTGACGACGGCAAGCCAAGAAGCCAACTTATCGCAATCCGGTCAAGCTTTCTTGTGGGCTTCGATGTTGGTATTGCTCAAGGCAAACACCCTAGAAGGGGCAGAAAATGAGCCAGAAGACCCCGAAGAACCCCTCGATGAACTAGAAGGCGAAGATGGGCGATCGCGTCGCCTACCCGTCAAATTAGAGCAGCACATCCATCGTCGTCCCACCGCCCCACCCCCTCGTCGTCGTCGCGTCACCCTACAAGAACTGATCGCGCAAATTCAAGAAATGGCGGCAGTGATGGAAACGCCAACAACGCCTAAACTTGCCAAAACTCCAGCATTATCCCGTAAAGAGACTGCCAAGGCGATCGCGCAACTGGCTCATAATGAAAATTTAACCGAACTGGCGGCCAAACTCGACGAATTTTTTACCCTACGCTGGCCGCAACTCGTTCCCGATACCGCCGATCTAGAATTAGATCAACTGGTTGAATATTGGACGCAAGCCCAAGGAGACGTAGAAACAGAACATCTTCCCAAACGCGATCGCGTCGGTGTATTCTGGGCATTACTCTTACTCTCCTCGCAATCCAAAGTCGAACTCTCTCAAACCGAGTTTTATCAAGACTTAAAAATTCGACCCCTAGCCGAACAATAGTATCGAGAGGGGGGAGAGGAGGAGGAGGAGTGACGCGGGTGCGGAATGGGGAATAAAATCAATGCTAATCTCTAAGGCGATCGCGCTCTATCTTCTCAAAGTTTCGCCGCCACAAACACTCGAACTAGCTATAATCAAGCTCAACTCAATATTAGATAATAGACTTGTGGTGTAAGGTTTAGGAGTAAACAATTCAATGAAAGCCATGATCTTGGCCGCGGGGAAGGGAACTCGCGTCCGTCCCATTACTTACACAATTCCCAAACCGCTCATTCCGATTCTGCAAAAGCCAGTGATGGAGTTCCTACTCGAACTGCTCAAAAAACATGGCTTCACAGAAATTATGGTCAATGTCAGCCATCTCGCTGATGAAATCGAAAACTACTTTCGCGATGGTCAGCGTTTTGGGGTTCGCATTGGTTATTCTTTTGAAGGACGGATTGAAGACGGTCACTTGATCGGAGATGCTTTAGGTTCAGCAGGAGGATTGCGACGGATTCAAGATTTCCATCCTTTTTTTGACGATACCTTTGTGGTTTTGTGCGGTGATGCCTTAATCGATCTGGATTTGACTGCCGCCCTGAAATACCATAGAGAAAAAGGTTCTGTGGCTACAATTGTCACTAAACCTGTTCCCAAAGAACAAGTCTCCAGTTATGGTGTAGTTGTCACCGACGACGAAGGCCGCGTCAAATCCTTCCAAGAAAAACCCAGCGTCGAAGAAGCCCTCAGTACCGATATCAACACGGGGATTTACATCTTTGAACCGGAAATCATTGACTACATTCCTTCTAACCAAGAATATGATATCGGTGGCGAACTGTTTCCCCAATTGGTCGAAATGGGTGCGCCTTTTTATGCGGTTTCGATGGACTTTGAATGGGTCGATATCGGCAAAGTACCGGATTATTGGCAGGCGGTTCGCGGGGTATTATCAGGAAAAGTTAAAAACGTCTCGATTCCAGGGAAAGAAATTGCTCCAGGGGTTTATACCGGATTGAATGTTGCTGTCAATCTCGATAAGGTCGATATCCAAGGGCCTGTTTATATTGGCAGTATGACCCGGATTGAAGATGGTGCGACAATTATTGGCCCTTCAATGATTGGCCCGAACTGTTGTATTTGCAAAGATGCAACGGTGGATAATAGTGTAATTTTTGAATACTCTCGTTTGGGTCAGGGAGTGCGTTTGGTGGATAAGCTGGTATTCGGACGCTACTGCGTGGACAAAAATGGGGTTTCTATCGATTTACAAGCCGCAGCCCTCGATTGGCTGATTACGGATTCTCGACAAACGCTTCCCCAAAACGATCCTCCCGAACGCGAGGTCTTGGACGAAATCCGCAATCAGGGTTAAAACTGTAATGCTTTGGCGATAAATTTTTAACGACTTCTTAAACTGAGGAACGAAGGTGCTAATTGATCCTTCGTTCTTTTTATAGCAGGGGCTAAAGATAAGAACACCAATCGCTCCAACTTCCCGGATAAAGTTTACCGTTGGGGATTCCGGCTAATGCGAGGGAGAGTAAATTGACGCAAGCGGTGACTCCCGAACCACAGTAAACGATAATTTCTTCGGGGGGATTTAAAGCCGTCCAGCGTTGTTTTTGAATGTCAGAGGGTTGGATATAGCCAGTGGCATCGGAGACGGTTTTCCAGGGAAGATTGACTGCACCAGGGATGTGTCCGGCAATTGGGTCGATGGGTTCGCGTTCTCCTAAGTAACGATCGCGATCGCGCGAATCTACCAAAATTGTATCATTTAAATTCTGACGCTGCTTAACCCCCTCAAGATCAACAATCCAATCTTCTTGAATTTGCGGGGAAAAGTAACCTTTTTTCGGCGTAGGAATTGCAGTAGTTGTGGGATAATTCCCTTGTACCCAAGCCGACCAACCGCCATCAAGGACAGAAACGCGATCGTGACCGAGATAGCGCAAGAGCCACCATAAACGGGCTGCAAAAGCAAAATTTGAGTCATCGTAGGCAATAACCCAAGTTTCTCGGAAATTAATGCCCATAACGGCTAATTTGGCAGTAAACTGGTCTATATTGGGGAGAGGATGACGACCGCCGTGTTCCCGAACTGGGGCAGATAAGTCTTGTTCTAAATCGAGATAATAAGCACCGCGAATGTGACTTTCTTGGTATTGTCGTTGTCCGAGTTGAGAATCGGCTAAAGCGAAGCGACAATCAATCACAACGACTTGGGGATTGTCGAGTTGGGAGGCTAACCCAGTCGCAGACACAACATAATTTTGGGTCATTGTTCAGCATAATTTAGGAGAAAGGTAACATATTTTATCTTGGCTGATGTTTGGGGCGGAATTCAACTGTAACAGTTTGTTGTAACTTGACATTGGCAGCAATGAGAGGAAGGTCAAAATGGGTCAAATTAACGGCACAATGATGCAGTATTTCCACTGGTATGTTCCCAATAACGGGATGCTGTGGGAGGAAGTGAAAAATAATGCCCAAAGTCTGAAAGATGCGGGGTTGACGGCAATTTGGCTACCCCCTGCTTATAAAGGCATGAGTGGCATTAATGATGTGGGCTATGGGGTGTACGATTTGTACGATTTGGGGGAATTTGACCAACGAGGAGAGATTCGCACCAAATACGGCACTCGCGAGACTTATTTGGCTGCAATTCAACGCTTACAGGATGCGGGACTGCAAGTTTATGCCGATGTTGTACTCAATCATCGCATGGGGGGCGATCGCGTCGAACAAGTCCAAGCCACTCCCTATCTGCAATGGGATCGACTCAATCCCGTGGGAGAAAAGCGCGAAATCGGCACATTCTCTCATTTTACCTTTCCCGGTCGCCAAGGCAAATACTCGGATTTTGAGTGGCGTTGGTGGCATTTCGACGGGGTGGATTACGACCACAATACCCAGGATTCTAGCTTAGTTTATCTGCTCGAAGGCAAACAATTTGATGATTATGTCGCCCTAGAAAGAGGCAACTTTGCTTACCTGATGGGCTGCGATGTAGACTTCCAAAATGCCGAAGTCCGAGAAGAGATGAAGCGTTGGGGTAAATGGTATCTCGACACAACGGGAGTGGATGGTTTTCGCTTGGATGCAGTCAAACATATTGCGTCTTGGTTTTTCCCGGAGTGGTTAGATGCAATGCAACAACACGCGGGAAAAGAGTTATTTACCGTGGGGGAATATTGGTTTAATCATACCGAAACATTGCATTGGTATATCAACGCTGTGGGGAGTCGGATGTCGGTATTAGATGTACCCCTACACTACAACTTCCACTACGCAAGTCAATCGGGGGGATATTACGATATGCGCTACATCCTGCATAACACGATGATGCAGCAGCAACCGACCCATGCAGTGACTTTTGTCGAAAATCACGATTCTCAGCCCTTACAAGTCCTAGAAGCGACGGTAGAACCGTGGTTTAAACCTTTAGCCTATGCCATCATTTTACTGCGCCAAGAAGGTTATCCTTGCATTTTTTATGCCGATTATTACGGTGCAGAATACGAGGATTGGGGACGGGATGGCAAGCGTTACCCCATTTATTTACCTTCTCATCGCTGGCTGATTGATAAGTTTTTGTACGCTCGTCAAAATTATGCCTACGGGCCGCAGTACGATTATTTCGACCATTGGGATGTTATCGGCTGGACTTGTTTGGGTGATAACGAACACCCGCAAGGTATGGCAGTTATTTTGAGTAATGGCCCTGGGGGTAGTAAATGGATGGAAGTGGGCAAACCCAATACTAAATTTGTTGACTTAACCGCACATATCCAAGAGCCAGTTTATACCAATGAGTGGGGCTGGGGAGAGTTTAGTACCTTGGGGGGTTCGGTGTCGGTGTGGATTCAGGAGGATTGAGGTGCTATCTTTCAAAAGCAAAGGGTGGTAAAGTGATGCTTGTCCCGTCGGCGATCGCGATCTCTACGGTAAAAGTTTCCTGTAATTCCCCAATTACATAGGCATACAAATAAGGGTCTTGACTGGGAGATGCAGTAGTTTGTTCGAGTAGAACTTCGCGATCGTCGCTGATGCGTAAAAGAGTGCGATCGGGTAAATTAGTACCAGAGGGAGTGCCGAGAATGACAACTAAATGCCATTCAGCAACTTCTAGCCAGGTAACAGCATAAAGTCGCAAAACCGCGTTATCGAGATGGATATCCCGAAATGCTGTGTAAGCTGGAACGGCAATCGGCACATCTTGTTGTTGAATTTGCTCTAGAATACTGGGTAATTCTGTAACAGAGGATCGCATTGCTGGGGCTAAATTACCAGAATTGGGAGCGAAAATCGGCAGTAATATCCAAGCTGTCGTCGCAGCTAATTCGTCTAATTGATTTTGTAACCAAGTTGCGACATTGAGACGAGGTTGAGGTAAAGGCATTGTCGCCGGGTCGAGACAACGCAAGTATAACAAAAGGGTATCCAACTCGCGATCGCAAGCCGCCAAAGATAGCATAAAATCAGCGTTAGGCAGACGCAAAGGGGAATTTTGGGCTAAAATTGCAGCGCGATCGCAAAAGCCATAAATGCGAGCCAGTTCTATATCTTCTAAAACTTCAACGACAATGTAGAAATGAGCCGCCAGGGAGGGAGAGTGCAACCAAGCTTGAGGAATTGCCAGATTTGCCTCGGTGACGCTGCCTAAGACGATAATATTAAGCTTAAAACCTGTAATTTCGAGTTGAGTGGCGATCGCACTTTGGTGATTGAGTTGAATTCTGGGGGAGGTAAGGCGATCGCGCAACCATTCCTGTACCGCTTCTTGTCCTAAAGTAGTAAGATAGGCTTGCCATTGTTGAGTCAAATCCTCAAAACTTTGACTATACGCGATCGCCGTCGTAATTTGCGTTGCTGACAACTCGATATCATCAGGACTCAAACTTACAAAATCAAACTCGGTATCCACAGCTAAACTCATCTTTCGTTAAACCTCGCGGGAATTAAACCAGCCAAGCGGCTTATCCCCTTATATCTCTAGCCTAACTGACCCTATGCAAGTTAGTCGTACCGATTACGAGAAGGTTTTTGCTAAAGTGACCAAACAGCAGCTTCTCAAACTAACATAACAGTTGTTATGACTGCCATAACAACTGTTATGTTTTTAGCATAGTCCTTCCTCGTCAGGGTTCTAGCCCCGATTGACTTCAGGAGTTTTGCAATTGCCCTCGAATGATCTCCACTCGTTGGCGATTCACCCCCAAATCCGACTGACCCAATCGCGAAGCCGAACGCACCTGAATGACATTTTGCGCCGAATCCAAAAAGAACTCCACATCATCCACAAAACCCATCAACTTACTCGTAAATTCCGCGTACAAATAACGATCATTTTGTTCGATAACCTTAGTGCGTTCCATCCCTTCAATCACCGAGCGCAACTGACTCATCGACACCATAGGTAGTGGCTCAATTTGCGATTGCGGTTGGTCGCTTTGAGAATTCACACAATTCGGCGTACCCGGACAAGAAGCTAACTTGCCGTCCGTGACTCCGAGATTATCCGGTCGTTTGCCTGCGAACATAATTCACCCCGTATATTGCTTATCTAATGTATATTACGACGCGATCGTGTTTTTTCTTCCCCCTCCTCCCCTTCTTTCCACTCTCCCCCCTCTCAAACCAGTCAAACTCGCATCGAAGTCTACCACCTTGAAAGGGCTGGGTGGGTATCACCCACTATAAGATAGCTTTGAACCTTTGTCTGGATGTCTCAAGCCACGAATATAGTGCCATCCCCCAACCCCCAAATCTCCCAGTCCCCGAAAGTAGACTTTGTATCATTAGCCCCGGATTTCAATTTGTGGGTGGGTTACTTTTCAACCCAAACAGACATTAAGTAATATCAAAATCTACCCCAAAAGTGCATAAGTTCCTCAACCCGCGAGATATAACATTGCACAGAGTAATTTCATAACCCACCATGACCCATCTCAATCGCCGTCGCTTCCTCAAATTTGCGGGTTTAACCCTCGGTTCTCTCGGCTTCAACACCGCCTTATTCCACCACCAAGCCCTGCGTTACGGTCAAGCCCTCGCCCAAAGTACCCCCCGCAAACTAGCATTATTAGTTGGCATCAATCAATACACCGACCAACCCCTCGAAGGCTGTCTCAACGACGTAGACTTACAGCGTAATCTCCTCATTCACCGCTTCGGCTTCAACCCCAAAGATATCCTCGTTGTCGCCGACCAAGAAGCCACCCGCACGGGCATTTTAACCGCCTTTGAAGAACACCTCATCAAACAAGCTCAACCGGGGGATGTCGTCGTTTATCACTACTCCGGTCATGGTTCGCGCATTGCTGACCCCAATCCTATTCTCAGTGAGTGGGAACAACGACTTGGATTAAACGGTACATTTGTCCCGGTGGATAGCGAATTACCCGCAGGCTATCCCGCAGTCGGCGGCTCAGTCAACGATATTATGGGGCATACTCTCTACCTTTTGATGTCTGCTATTCAAACCGAAAACGTCAGCGTCATCCTCGATAGTTGCTTTGCTGGGGGAGCGACGCGAGAAACCAGGGTACGCTCTCGCGAAGGGGGTGAGAATATCTTGGTGTCGAGTGCTGAAAAAGCGTATCAGCAGCAGTGGTTATCGCGCTTGCAGATGTCCCCCCAAGAGTTTGCGGCTGGCTATCGTCGCGGCGTAGCTAAGGGGGTCGTTTTAGCAGCCACTGCTCCCGACCAACTCGCCAGGGAGTTAGTTATAAATGGTTTCAATTCAGGATTATTCAGCTATTTACTCACCCATTACCTCTGGCAGGAAGACAGCAACATTGAAGCGGTTTTCCAAAAGATTGCTCCAGAAATCCCAGAAAACTTCGATCAAAATCCCCGTTACGAAGTCAAACCGGGCAGTAACTACGCTTCCGGTCGTCCTTACTTCATCAACAATCCCCCAACAACCGCCCAAGCCGTGGTGACTGAAGTGAATAATCGTCAAGCTCAACTGTGGTTGGGGGGTGTAGATTTACGGCAAGTGGCAGCCGGGACGAGGTTTACAGCAGTTGAAGGGTCAGGACAAGTGCGAGTTTTGTCTCGCGATGGCATCAAAGCCACCGCCGCGATTGAGAATAGCATAACCGCCGGAACACCCTTACAGTTGAAGTTGTAGTTGTAGGGTGCCGTTAGCGAAGCGTAACGCACCACAATTCCGTAGGGTGTCGTTAGCGCAGCGTAACGCACCACAATTCCGTAGGGTGCCGTTAGCGAAGCGTAACGCACCGCAATAAATGGTGGGTTACGGTGGATTGCTGTATTACAGTCATAGCATAGCTTTTAGCCACCTAACCCACCCTACGCGCCTGACTCAAACTTCCCATCCGCCATAACCCACCCAACCCATGCCCAACTATCGCCGACCTCAAATCCCTGGTGGTACATACTTTATTACCCAAGTCACCTATCAAAGAGATCAATGGCTCTGCCAAGATATCGGTCGCCAAGCACTTCGAGAAGCCATCTTAAAAGTTAGATCGAAATATCCATTTTTGATCGATGCCTTTGTATTACTTCCCGAGCATTTTCATGGCCTCTTTACATTACCACCCCGCGATCGCGATCTGTCGGTGCGTCTCAGACTCATCAAAACTTATGTCACCAAACATTACGGAAAACGCCTGGATATCAAACGAGAAATTTCTCGCTCTCGTCGTCAGCGCCAAGAACAAAATCTTTGGCAGCGACGGTTTTGGGAGCATTTGATTCGAGACGAACAAGATTTTGCCCGACATTGTGATTATATTCATTACAATCCGGTGCGTCATGGTTTGTGCAATTCACCCCAAGATTGGGAATTTTCAACAATTCATCGGTTGATGCGAGAGGGTATTTATGCGCCAGATTGGGGGACGAATGGCGAAACAATTGTGGAGGATTTAGAGTGCGAGTGATGAGTTTGCAATTCCGTAGGGTGCTGTTAGCGCAGCGTAACGCACCGCAATTCCGTAGGGTGCTGTTAGCAAAGCGTAACGCACCGCCATCCCGTAGGGTGCTGTTAGCGAAGCGTAACGCACCGCCATCCCGTAGGGTGCTGTTAGCGCAGCGCAACGCACCGCATTCCGTAGGGTGCCGTTAGCAAAGCGTAACGCACCGCAATCTTTAAACGGTGGGTTACGGTGGATTGCCAGATTGCAGTCACAGCATAGCTTGTAGCCACCTAACCCACCCTACAAATGACTGATTAAAACTGATTAAAGAGGAGCAATAATGAAACCAGTTGAACAAGCATGGTGTTTTGGGTTGAAATCGTTATCGCTGTTGGCGGTGGTGAGTGCAGTATCGCTCTCCGAAGCCGTCGCAGCGACACCGAGGCAGTTGTCGTCAGAAGCGGGTGGTATTGAAGTAGCACAACAGCCTGATAATAGCGGTTCAGAGTCGATTCGCGAAGCAGCGTACAGAGCGTTTGAGGAAGGAGAGCAACTACGTCAGCAAGGAACGGCAGAATCCTTAAGACAAGCAATAACGAAGTACGAAGAAGCAACCAGACTCTTTCGCCAAGCAGGTGACAAACGTTCGGAGGCTGTATCTCTCAATAACATTGGCTTAGTCTACGACTCCCTGGGAGAACTTCAGCAAGCTTTAGATTACCTCAACCAAGCTT
>JAWQFT010000110.1:9969-17644 GCA_035968055.1 Jaaginema sp. PMC 1080.18
GCGGTGAAGCCTCTACCCTCAACAATATTGGTGCTGTCTACAACGACCTGGGAGACCAACAGCAAGCTTTAGATTACTACAACCAGGCTTTACTTCTCAGACGAGCCGTAGGAGATAAAGGCGGCGAAGCCATTGCTCTCAACAATATTGGTGCTGTCTACAACGACCTGGGAGAACTTCAGCAAGCTTTAGATTACTACAACCAAGCTTTATCCATAGTACGAGCTGTAGGAGACAGAAGCGGTGAAGCGACTACCCTCAACAACATTGGCGTTATCTACTCCGACCTGGGAGAAAAACAGCAAGCCCTTGATTACTACAACCAGGCTTTACTTCTCAAACGAGCCGTAGGAGATAAAGGCGGTGAAGCCTCTACTCTTAGTAACATTGGCGTTTTATACAACTTCCTGGGAGAAAAGCAGCAAGCTTTAGATTACCTCAACCAGGCTTTACCCATCTTACGAACCGTAGGAGATAAAGGCGGCGAAGCCTCTACCCTTAGCAACATTGGCTTAGTCTATTCATCCCTGGGAGAAAAGCAACAAGCTTTAGATTACTACAACCAAGCCCTACCCCTCAGACGAGCCGTAGGAGATAGACGCGGCGAAGCCTCTACCCTTAGCAACATTGGCTTAGTCTATTCATCCCTGGGAAACCAACAGCAAGCTTTAGATTACTACAACCAAGCTTTACCCATCTTACGAACCGTAGGAGATAGACGCGGAGAAGCTACTACTCTCAACAACATTGGCTTAGTCTACAACTCCCTGGGAGAAAAACAACAGGCTTTAAATTACTACAACCAAGCTTTGCCTCTCAGACGAGACATAGGAGATAGAAATGGAGAAGCCAATAGTCTTTACAACCTTGCTGCATCAGAATATAACCGAGGCAAATTCGCCACCGCCCTACCTCATATTGAAGCCGCAATTGAAATCATCGAAGACCTCCGCAGCAAAATTGGCTCTCAAGAACTCCGTACTTCCTACTTCGCTACCGTCCAAAACTACTACCAGTTATACATCGACCTCTTGATGCGACTGCATCAACAAAACCCCAACCAAGGCTACGATGCTCAAGCTTTGCATATCAGCGAACGCGCTCGCGCTCGTAGTTTGCTCGAACTCCTCGCTGAAGCTAATGCCGACATCCGTACAGGGGTTGACCCCGAACTACTAGAACAAGAACAGAACTTACTCCAACAACTCAACGCGGTTGAACACCGCCGCTATCAACTCGCAACCGAAGGATACAGCGACAGCGAAATAAACGAAATCAAGGCGCAATCCCAAGCCTTGCTGAATCAACTTGACCAACTCGAAGCCCAAATTCGCATCAATAGCCCCCGCTACGCCGACCTCCAGTATCCCGAACCGCTTACTCTAGGCGAGATTCAGCGACAAGTCCTCGATGAGGATACCCTGCTTTTACAGTATTCTTTGGGCCCATACCGCAGCTATCTTTGGGCAGTCACGAAAGACAGTATCACCAGCTATGAGTTACCTTCTGAAGGTGAAATTAATGCTCTGGCTCAACAGTTTCACGAGCAATTACAATCTCCTTCTGCACCCAATCAAGACTTAGCTTTGCAGTTGAGTGAGATGATTTTGAGTCCGGTGGCTTCTCAGTTGGGCAATAAACGCTTGCTGGTGGTGGGAGATGGGGCGTTACAGTATGTTCCCTTTGCGGCGTTACCTGCTCCTAATGCGCCGGAAACTGATAATCCCCTCGGTTATACGCCTTTGCTGGTACAACACGAAATTGTTACTTCGTCTTCGGCTTCGACAGTGGCGATTTCTCGACGCACGTTAGCCAATCGTTCCCCCGGAAGCAAGATGCTGGCGGTTTTGGCTGACCCGGTTTTTGAGGAAAATGATGCTCGCTTTGCGGGGGTTACGGCTCGTGATGATGAGGCTAATCCTAACTTAGAGCGTTCTCTACTGGGTATTGGCGAAGCAGGCCAGAGTCTCAACCGCTTGCAGTACACCCGCGATGAAGCGGAGGCGATTTTGGCGTTAGTGCCGGAAAGTCAGCGCTTGGAGGCGTTGGATTTTGAGGCGGAACGGGAGTTGATAACGAGTGCGGATTTGGCAGATTACCAAATCGTGCATTTGGCGACCCATGGTTTACTCAATGAACAGAATCCTGAGTTGTCGGGGCTGGTTTTGTCGTTGTTTGAGGAGACAGGAGAACCAGAAAATGGCTTTTTGCGCCTCCACGATATTTTTAACCTGAATTTACCGGCGGAGTTGGTGGTGTTGAGTGCTTGCGAGACGGGACTGGGCGAAAATGTCCGGGGAGAGGGTTTGGTGGGTTTGACGCGGGGCTTTATGTATGCGGGAGCGAAACGGGTGGTGGTGAGTTTATGGAAGGTGAACGATGTGCAGACTTCGGTGCTGATGACCCAGTTTTATGAAAGAATGCTTCAGGAGGAACAGAATCCAGTGGCGGCGTTGAGGGTGGCGCAGTTAGAGATGTGGGAAGCTGGCAAGTCTCCTTATTATTGGGCGGCGTTTACGGTGCAGGGGGATTGGCGGTAGTTTTGCCCCGGATTTCAATCCGTGGGCGGTTATTGCCCTGTCTTTCAACTTTAATCTTGATATCAGACTCAAACTACTGCCGTGACACAGCTTAAGCGGTGGGTTACGGCGGATTGCCCAATCGCAGTCATAGCTTAGGTTTTAACCGCCTAACCCACCCTACGATAAAGCCTCATTTTAGGTGTGTCACGCCACTACTGCCGTGACACACCTTAAGTTGTGCGATAGTCATTACCGCCAAAATGCTTGTATTTCGGTGCGTTACGCTGCGCTAACGACACCCTACTTATAGCCTCGTTTTAGGTGTGTCAAGCCACTACTGGCGTGACATACTTTAAACGGTGGGTTACGGCGGATAGCTAGATTGCAGTCATAGCTTAGGTTTTAACCGCCTAACCCACCCTACGATAAAGCCTCGTTTTAGGTGTGTCACGGCACTACAAACCATATTCTTCCTGAATTTTTAATAACTTCTGCCTGGCTTCGGTGGCATTTTCAGCCAAAGTTGCAAACTCTAGAAATCGCTTTAATTCCTTGCGGAGTAAACTACGTTCCACTTCCCAGGTTTCGCGGTCAAGTTGGGGAGGGAGGACAATCATATCGAATAAAGTGGCTTGAGTTTTACCGAGATGAGGACGCAATAATCGACCGCGACGCTGGATAAATTGACGGGGATTGCCTGTACTGGCGAGAATAACGGCATGACGAATGGCTGGGATATCTACCCCTTCATCTAAGCAGCGAATCGCTACCAAACCTTGCAATTCTCCCCGTTCAAATTGTTCTCGCAAAGCTTCCCTTTGGTCGAGGGGAGTATCGGCGGTATAAGTATTCACTCTGTAGCCCAGTTTTGCCCCTAGAAGCCTCGCTACTGCCGTGACTTGCCGTTGCGAACCTCCGGGGGTTTCTACCGTCCCATCACCGCAATAAAAGAGGGTGTGGGTGGTATGACGACGGGACTGCATGAGGTCGTCCAGGGCGTTGAGTTTGTTGGCGGCAGCACCGATGAGACGCGATCGCTGCATCAAAAGAGAGGTTAAAATCGGGTTAGAACCTATCTGCTCATTTTCACTCATAGCCCAACCGATGCGCTTGGTGAGTTTGGCATAGGCAAGGCTTTCGGTGGGGGTGAGTTCGACGAAGATGGGGTAATACAGATAGCGGACGAGGGCATTAGAGGCGATCGCGTCGGCTAAGGTAAACTCAGGTTTAAGTATTGCCCCAAAGTAGCTTAATAGTAAGTCCGTACCGTCGTCGTCGTAATACCGTTCGGGAGTGGCAGAAAGGGCTAAACGCAAGCCCAGATTCCGAGGTAAAGCGGCTTCGAGTTGGGGTGAACCGAGGTTGTGGGCTTCGTCTCCGACAATCAGGGTTTTCGCGGGTAAGAATTTCAGTTGGGATTGCAAGCCCTCAGAAAGTAGGGTTGAGTTGGTGGTGAGAATCGCGACAAATTTCTGGTTTCCCACCCGCAGATTATACAGTTGCGTGGAAAGCTGATTTTGCCAATTGTGGACGCTTTCAAAGGCTAAAATAGGTTGCAAGTTAAAATTATTGCATTCTCTTGCCCATTGGGTTACTAAATGTCGATAGGGACAGATAACAAGGAGGGTTTGTAGTCCGATTTTTTGATACAGTTCTACCGTCAAAGCCAGGGCAATAATAGTTTTACCGCTACCCGTAGCCATTTTCAATGTACCGCGACCATTGTGACGCAACCAGCGCCCAATGGCTTGTTTTTGATAATCTCGCAGTTGTATTGTATCGGGAAGGGTGGGGATATAAGGACGCGAAACCTGGTAGGATGATTTGCGATCGCGCAGTCGTGGAGAACGCTGAAGAAACTCTGTAGCGAGACGTTCCCAATCAATACTAAACGAGTCAGTCATACTCTATTACGATCCCAATATTTTTTAAACAATTTCCTACCTTAAATATGTCTAAATCTTACTCAACCAATAACTAAAATAATGCGAAAACTATTGCTATTCTTTGTCTTTTTATTTTTAAGTGCTTGTGCTGTTGCAGTGGTAGAAACTAACACAGTAAATCTTCCCGACTCTAATACTACAACACCTCAGAATCAAGAAATTACCCTGCGATCGCTCGCCGACCGCAAAGACTTTGGTATCGGGGCTGCCGCCGCTTTGGGAGCATTACGCAAAGATAGCGCTTATCGTCAAGTCTTGGGGCGCGAGTTCAACCAGATTATGCCTGAAAATACCATGAAATTTCAGAGCTTGCAACCCGAACGCGATCGCTTTAACTTCAAAGGCGCAGACGAAATCGTAGCCTTTGCCAACGAGCATAACATGAGAATGTTCGGCCACACCCTCGTTTGGCAAAGAGGTCTAGCCGATTGGCTGAAAGCCGGAGATTGGACGCGAGAAGAACTCCTCGACATCCTCCGCAATCACATCCAAACCGTCGTCAGTCGCTATCGCGGTCGTGTCTACGCTTGGGATGTGGTCAACGAAGCCCTCGACACCGACAGTTCCCTGCGAGAATTGATTTGGTCGCGGGGAATCGGGCCAGAATACATCGAACTCTCCTATCGCTGGACAAAAGCAGCCGACCCCAATGCCAAATTATTCTACAACGAATACGACCCTGGCGGTTGGGGTGCAAAATCCGGTCAAAAAGTCGATGCACTTTACCGTCTTCTCGCAGATTTGAAAGAACGGGATGTACCCCTCGATGGTGTGGGATTACAAATGCACCTCCGTTTAGACGATGCACCCACCTATGAAGGATTAAAACAAAATTTAGAACGTTTAGCCCAGTTGAATTTACAAATACAAATCACCGAAACCGATGTCCGAATTGGCTATAGCAATGAACCCAGTCCCGAACAATTACAACAACAAGGAGAAATTTACAGCGATTTAATTCGGGCTTGTTTAGATGTGCCTCAATGTACCGGATTTTGGTTTTGGGGCTTTAGCGATCGCTATACTTGGGTTAGCAGTTTTATGGGACAATCTGGCGCACCTTTAATCTTTGATGAATATTATCGCCCCAAACCTGCTTACGACGCAGTAGCCCAAGCTTTAGAAAACGCTCAAAGGTAATTTAAATAAGTGTTAAGTTACTTCCCGACCTTTGGCGATCTTGCTTATAATTCTGCCAAACCAAAAATCAAATAATGAGGCATCGCTCATGTTATTGACAGCTAACCTAATTTCGCTTTATTTAGTTTTGTTTGCTGTTTTACTGTTGGGAGGATTAAGCCTACAAGCACTACCCGCTTTGGGTCAAGGAATGAAGCCTTTACGAACATCTTTAACCCAAGGATTCGGTCTCGATTTAGCAGTTGCTTACTTTACCTTATTCCCCCCAGTTCTTGGTATTATTTTGGCAGGTTGGCGGGGTTTAGGAGTTGCGGTTATCGCTCAAATTAGCGCCATGTTAGTCTGGGTATTAATCGACGAACTACGACACAAATCCGCAGACCCAGAAGCCAAAATTCATCTAACCTTAAGTAAAATCGTCGGAAGTTGGCGCAATCACCTCGCTGTCTGGATTACAGCCCTAGCCGTACCGACGTTTTGGGTGGTTCGCTTTTCGGAATGGATTGTCTATCCACCTTTAACTGTTCTCGTCAAACTACCTCGCTACAATGCTCACGAATGGATTAATGTTTCGCGGCAAAAGTTTGCAGGATTGGTGGGTTACGATCTAATTTGGTGTTTATATTGCGATTGGATGACAGGAGTTTGGTCGTTAGGAACAGAAATGCTCCGCAATGTCGAATCTTTTTGGTGTCCGATTCGCTTTTCCTCTGAGAAAAAATGCGAAAACTGTAAGATAGATTTTCCCGATGTTAACAACAGTTGGGTCAAAGCAGATGGTTCAATGAAAGAGGTAACAACTCTCCTTGAAAACAAATATTCTCAAGTTGACGAATGTAGTTGGCACGGTCATCCTAACCGTCTTAACGTTACACATCAATCTAGAGAAGATTTTTAACCAAAATTGCCAACTTAAGTCACTGTTTTCAACTTAAATTGAACGCAATAGTCAATAAGACTTTTGCCGTTTTTCAAAATACTGTTGGTGTTCTGCCGTTGCTAAATAATAAGCGGTTGCTGGCTTAATTTCCGTCACAATCTCGCGGTCGTATTGCTCTGAAAGTTGTCGTTTTCGTCGGGACGCGATCGCGCTGCGTTGTTGTTCTGGGGTATGATAAAAAATCACCGAGCGATATTGCTCCCCGCGATCGGGGCCTTGACGATTTAAACTGGTAGGATCGTGACAATCCCAAAAAGTTTCCAATAACTCTGGGTAAGTAATTTGTTGCGGGTCATATTCCACTTGCACCACCTCCGCATGACCCGTCACCCGCGCACACACATCCAGATAAGACGGGTTTTCCCAATGTCCTCCCATATACCCCACCGAAGTCGAAATCACCCCTCGAATGCGCCGAAACGTTGCTTCTACCCCCCAAAAACACCCTGCCCCAAACGTTGCTTTTTCCATATTCTCACCTGAGTTTAATTTTATTTAAATTTATCGCTTTTACTCTCGAAGTGCAGTAAGAATAAGCTAAAATCGTATTATAAATAATACAAAACTTGCAGTACGCTAACTTTTATGAACAATTCCGGTCAAAGAAAAACACTATCTATTGTTTGCCACGCAGCCATCTTTATCAGTGCAGCGCTGTTATCAGTTGCTGTTCCCATCGTTTTGATGCTTGTGAGTGATGATGCCGTCGTCAAAGCCAACGCCAAAGAATCCCTTAACTTTCACCTGAATGTCTTTATTTTGGGCATTATTTTTGGCGCTTTAGTCTTTGTGGGTATTGGCATTCCTTTACTCGGACTTTTAGGATTACTAACCATTGTCATGCCCATTATTGCCATCGTTAAAATTCTCGAAGATCCCGAAAAACCCTATCGCTATCCCTTCATTTTTCGAGTTGTTTAAATTTAATCAAAATAAAAGTAAGGGCGGGATTATTCTCGCCCCTTTTTAATAACTTCCGACTCAAATATCAAAGTCATTCCCTGATGATGACCCACCTCTTTTCTTCCCCCTCCTCCCACTCTCCCCACTCATCCCCCTCTCAAAAACTGATAACTGATGACTCTCTTTGAAACGTTAAATTTACTTTTTTAGGCTGAAACCCTAAT
>JAWQFT010000111.1:0-17444 GCA_035968055.1 Jaaginema sp. PMC 1080.18
TTTCTCGCTTTGTAAAGGGATGTAACGAAATTTATTCTTATACATAATATAAGTTCGATTTATGAGTAAATTTGCGGCTAATGCCATTACCTACAGTCCGGCATATACCATCGTGCCGACTTATGAGTGTTTTAATCATTGTAGTTACTGTAATTTTCGTCGCGATCCGGGGGAGAGTCCTTGGTTGGGTTTGACGGAAGCCCAAGGGATATTGCGATCGCTCCCTTCTTCGAGTATTACTGAAATTTTGATTCTCAGTGGGGAGGTGCATCCTCAGAGTGCTTTACGCGGGGCTTGGTTTGACCTTATCTACAAACTCTGCGAGTTGTCGCTATCTGAGGGGTTTATGCCCCACACTAATGCAGGGATACTCAGCTTTGAGGAAATGCAGCAACTCAAGCAGGTTAATGGCTCAATGGGGTTGATGTTAGAACAAGTAACCCCCAGTTTATTAAAGACTGTGCATCGTCGTGCGCCGAGTAAAGTGCCGCAATTGCGCTTGCAACAGTTAGAATGGGCGGGGCAGTTGCGAATTCCTTGGACAACGGGGCTATTGCTAGGTATTGGTGAAACCCAGCAAGATCGAGAAGCTACGTTGAAGGCGATCGCGCAGCTTCACCAAACCTGGGGTCATATCCAAGAAGTTATATTGCAACCCCACAGTCCCGGCAGTCAACAGGATTATTTTGCTGGAACATTATCTCGCGATCGCTTACTGGAAATAATTAGGCTTGCTCGCTCTATTTTACCCCCAGAAATAACCCTGCAAATTCCACCGAATTTAGTGGCTGAACCTACTTATCTTTTAGCCTGTTTGGAAGCAGGAGCGCGGGATTTGGGAGGAATTAGCCCAAAAGATGAAGTAAACCCCGACTATCCTCATCCTACTCCCCAAAAGCTCGAACATATCTTAAGAGGCACTTCCTGGCAGCTAACGCCTCGTTTACCCGTGTATCCTCAATATTATGACTGGCTATCTCCCAAAATCCAAAAACAGTGGAACTCAAAATTATGACTTATGATAAATTCATGGCTGCCGCGATCGCCGAAGCGAGAAAAAGTTTACAGGAGGGAGGAATTCCTATTGGTTCTGTTTTGGTCAAAAACCAAGAAATTTGCGGTCGCGGCCACAATAAACGAGTGCAAAACAGCGATCCAGTCACTCATGCAGAAATCGACTGTTTGCGAAATGCAGGTCGCATGGGTAATTACGCAGAAACAACTTTATATTCGACGCTAATGCCTTGTTATCTCTGCGCGGGGGCTGTGGTTCAGTTTGGCATCAAAACCGTAATTACAGGGGAATCTCAGACATTTGCAGGTGCAAGAAAATTTATGGAGTCCCACGGTGTTGAAGTCATCGATTTAAACCTACTGGAATGCCAACAATTAATGAGTGATTTTATTCAGCAAAATCCTCGCTTGTGGAATGAAGATATTGGTCAGATGTAAAGCCAATTTTTCAGTGGGAATAACGGCTCAGGAGTATCCAGTTTAAACTTTTGTCCCACGGTTCGCTCCCAAGATTATTTCAGTGGGAACAAATAACCGAAGCTTTACTTCTAATACGTCCAGAATTCCGCTCGCCGCTTCTCAAAGAAAGGCGTTGGTAGAAAGGTTAATGGTAATAAATAGCAGGCTTTATGGTCTAGTTTCATGATATTGTTTCTATATCAAAAAATCTATTTTAATAACATCAAAAATATTTTCTTATCTACCTTAATAGATGTCAAAATTCAACAGTTTTTGAATAGCTTTGTTCAAGTTTTGAATGAACCTATTATTACAGTCGCTAAAACTGAATTAAGTTTATTAAAAATTGGCTATTTAATCGTCGCTGTAATTTTAGTAGTTATCTTAAGTCGCGCCCTCAGAAATGGTCTTCGTAATCGCTTATTAATGCGTATGGGGATTGATGCGGGCAATCGCGAGGTTATCTCTACTGTTTTTAGTTACACTGTCGGCACTTTAACTATTATCCTTGTCTTACAAAGTATCGGCATCAACATGACTTCTCTCGCAGTGGTTGCAGGGGGGTTAGGGGTAGGAATTGGTTTAGGTCTACAAAATTTAACTCGTAACTTTGCCAGTGGTTTAACGTTACTACTAGAGCGACAAATTAAAGTTGGTGATTTTATTGAATTTGATGGTTTGACGGGTTATGTCAAAGCAGTTTCATTGAGAACAACCATCATTCGGACGCGCGAAGGTGGTGATATCATTGTTCCTAATGAAAACTTAATTGAAAGTCGCGTTTTAAGTTGGTCTTATGATGGCTTTTTAGTCGGTCGAATTCATTTACCCGTAGGCGTTGCTTATGGCAGCGATCCAGTATTAGTTACTGAAACTTTGTTACAAGTTGCTTATATGGAACCTGCGGTTTTACCAGACCCAGCACCCTTGGTTAATTTTAAAGGATTTGGCGATAATTCGTTAGATTTTGAACTGCGCGTCTGGATTGAACCTGTTGACAAAGAACCCGATATTAGAAGTTCTTTAAATTATTTGATCGAATATCTTTTTCGACTGCAAAATATTCAAATTCCGTTTCCGCAACGAGATTTATGGTTGCGTAACCCCGAAGTGCTTTCTACTCCCCGTCGTCAAATTAAGCTAGAAAATAAGGCAGCCAATACTACAGAAGTTCCCCCTTGGATTCTGTCGGCCAAACCCCTTATTATTAAGGATTTATTGCGGAAAGTTAAATATTTTCAAAATTTTACCGAATTAGAATTGAGACAACTCATTGAAATTGGCTATCGTCAAAAATTAAGACCTGAAAGTATCTTATTTCGCGAAGGCCAACCGGGAGATGCTTTCTATATTATTTTGTCGGGTTCGGTGGAAGTTTTTGCCGAAAAGGTAGACAAACATCTGGCTACATTAAGTTCGGGTCAGTTTTTTGGGGAGTTAGCGTTAATGTTGGGAATTCCCCGCACAGCCTCGGTTCGCGCTTTGGAAGATACGGTTCTATTTGCGATTAATCATAAAGGTTTTAGTCGTTTATTACAACAACATCCCGAATTAGCAGAAGAAATTATCCAGGAGTTAGGAAAACATCAAGAAGAGTTAGCCGAACGACAAAAACAATTAAAGGAAATGGGTTTAATCGATCGCGCCGAAGATGATAAAAATCCGGTTATTTGGATGAGAAAGCGGTTGAAAAATTTATTTGGCTTATCATCGAAAAACTATTAATTTGTTGGGAAACCAGAAATCATTCCCAAGTTATCTCTTGAGAATTTTTAGATAATGTTTTGACTGGGACAAGTAGGTTAATTTACTCCGGTAGATCGAACAAGCGATTATCGGGCAAATTAGTCACGGCTCGTTGTAAAGAAGATAAATCGCGGTTGTAATCAATAATCGCCGTTAATAAATTCCCGCGAGCGCGAGCTAATTCAGTTTGAGCATTGATTACTTCTGTTTGCGTCCCGACACCAGCACCAAAACGCAATCGCGCCAAACGCAAACTTTCTTGAGCCAGTTGCAATGCCACCGAAGCAGTTTGAATATTCTCTTGATTGGCCAGTAAACTGCGATAAGCTTGTTCGACTTCTAAACGGATTTGGTCTAACTGTTGGTCGAACTGGGTTTCAGATATCTCAATATTAGTGGCTTGTTGGGCGGCACGAGCTTGGGCTGCTCCTCCATCGAACAATGTCCACTGCATCCGCGCCCCAAAAGTATAACCATCTCCTAAGCCTTGGTTATCCCCAGTAATTCCCAAGACATTGTAGTTGGCAAAAACACTGACTTGGGGCTTAATATCCGCTAGGGCAATTTGCCGTTGTTGTTCGTTAATCTCCCGTTGTACGAGATTTTGTTCGAGTTCGGCGCGATTTTGATAAGCCAAGAGTAAAGTTTCTTCTAAGGAATAATCCCAAGTCCCGGCAGTTTCAATTTCATCGGCAGCCAGCACTTCGGCTTCCTGCCCCAAGCCCAGAACCACTGCTAACTGGCGCTGAGAAATTTCTTGTTGCGATCGCGCATTGGTCAGGTTTTGGGTATTGTTAGCTAACTGAACTTGGGCTTGCAACACATCAAAACGAGTTCCCAGTCCTGCTTCTTCGAGCAATTGAGCATCTCGTAAACTGCGCTGGGCATCTTCAACAGAAGCCTGAGCAATTTCTACTTGGGCATCTGCTTCCTGAACCGCGTAATACGCTTGCAAAGTATCAAACTTAGTTTCGACAGTAATACGCTCAACTTCAAGCTGATTGAGACGCACGCTGCGCTCGGCAGCACTAATTTGCGCCGAACGTCGTCCCCCAGTGTAAACGTTGTAACTCAGTTCTAGGCGACCTTCCGCAGTGGTGCTAGTGGGGTCATTACTATTATTAACACCCAGTTGATTGAGTAAAGATGAGTTGTTGTTGCTGCCGTTACCCGGTTGAGCCGAGTCGCTGCGAGTGAAGTTAAACAGGGTACTGAGGGTGGGATATTCGCTGGCATTAGCTTCCCGCAAGGATTCGCGAGCAACATTCAGTTCTAGCTTGGTTTGCCGCAAGGTGGGATTGTTGCGTAGGGCTAGGGTAACGGCTTCTGTCAGGGTAATGGGCTTGGTAATATCAACGATTACATCGTCAATTTCTGTGGGGCGTAGTAAGGGATTGACATTGGGGGCGAGAGGTTCGGTTGGGGTGATACTATCGAGGGTTGAAGCTGCTGACGGATTTTCCATCAGTTCGCGGGTACTGGGGTTTTGGTTATCGGGGGTGCGGGGAGTTGCGGTAGGGTTTTCCGGGCTTTTTTCAATTTCTGTCGGCGCGGGGGTTTCAAGTTCGGCATTAGGAATAATTGAGTTGTTTTGGGCGATCGCGTCTGGGGCTGTTGTAACGGCTGAATCGGCAGTATTCATTTCCTGGAAAACAGTTTTGAAGGCTTCGACAATCGCGTTACTTTCTGGGAGAACGTTAGTTAAGGTGGGCGATTCGGGCGGTACGTCGTTACTGCTGAGAGAGAGAGCCGTGGTGGTAGCTCTCGATGCTCTGTCTAGAACCGAGGCAAAGGGCGTAAAGCCTTCGCGAGTCAGGGGTTGGGGTTCGGTGGCGGTAACTTTTGGGACGGGTTGATGGCGGCGAACCTGGGATAAGATGCGCTCAAAAGGAGTAAAGCTATCGGCGCTTAAAGGGGTGGGAGGTTGGTTAGGAGCGTTGGCGATCGCGCCGTCTTCGAGGAGATCGGCACTATTATAGGTCGAAACCTTGATATCCTCAGAGGTAGTGGCAGCGGCTTCAAAAGCGCTGAGAACGGTTTGAGCGTTCGGTAAGGTAGATTCAACCACCACCACCGTTTCCGGGGGGATTGAGGGCAATACTGGCTCTTGAGCAACGATTTGAGCGGGGGGGGATTGTTGGTGGGCGATCGCGCAACGATCGGCGTGGCGGCAGGCGTTGTTGATGCGTTGCAGTAGTTCGGCGGCGTTTCCTCTTTGGGTAACTGGGGGAGCGCTTCCTGTCTCGGCATCAAGCTCGGTCAAATCGCTAAATTGTACGTCAGAAGCCGACGCGATCGCCTGACCAAAAGCGTTGAGTACCGTTTCGGTGTTGGGAAGGTTGGACTCCACAATAATAATAGGTGGAGAAACACTGCTATCGGTGTCTTGGCTTTGGGGATTGGGTGGGCGCTCTGGGGCGATCGCGCTGTTGGCTCGTTGCAGTAATTCGGCAGCGTTCCCTTGGGGGGTTTCTGGTAACGAGTCCCCAGTAACGGACGGACGGGTTGCTGTCCCTGCCTCCCCAGCCAGATCGTTACTGTCCGTAGTTGCTGCGGCTGGCGTAAGTTCAGCCCTCGGCAGCACCTCACTCGGTTCAACCCAATTTTCTTCTGTTTCAGAAGAGGCGATCGCAGCGCTCGGAGTTCCTGGCACTCCGTAGCCCAAAATCATCATCGCCCCAGCACTCACAACCACACAAAATCGAAAAGCTAACATCAGTTCACCGAATTTTTGCTTTTAACTGTCATTGAATTCTATTTACCCTGGCGATCGCAACCCCTCAGCAGAGCGATTGTCCTCCAAACTTAGGCAATTTCCCTATGAACCTCCAGATTACATTACATCAAGATTGAGGACTCAACAGCCAGGGCGATCGCCTAACAAGCCCTAGGTAGATAATACAGACTGCCTTGGGGTCTATCATTAATTATTTTTAGAGAATATTGTAGCTAAACCCGTCCATTGTGGATTTTTCCCGCGAACTTTCGAGTTAACTATCTTAATCAAAAACTTAAAAATTCCTTGGGTTTGCGGCTCTGCCTCTTTTTATGCTAGGGTAATAAGCGATCCGGACTTACGCGATTTCAACGCCCAAACCTTGTCAGGACTTGACGTAGCAGCAATACGGGATGCTTGGGATAGGCGTAAACTCCGGGTCTTTTAGCTTTAAGGCTTCAATAAACGGCTTTCTTGCCCAGTTTTTCCCTCTTCCGACTGCCCGCTACCTCCTCAAAAATAGCCAGTAGTCAGTTCTAGGGTTTGCCGCCTATCCTAGTAAGAGTAACCCTTAACTGTTTGAGAGTGAATGACTGATTATGCCTAACCTCGGAAACATGGTTCAAAAAGCATTTTACTTGGGGGTAGGATTAGCCTCCTACGCAGGAGAACAAGCCAGTAGCAAACTGCAAGACTTACGCAATCAAGCTCAAAAGTTAGCCGATGAAATGGTCAAACGCGGTGAAATGAGCGCCGAAGATGCTTCTCAATGGGTAGATGAGATGCTCAAACAAGCCCAACAACCCCCCAAATCGCCAACCCAGTCCGCCGATACCGCTTCATCACAACCCCGTCGTATCGAAATTTTAGAAGATGATGCGGCAACTGAGACAACCCCTTCCTCGGATGGTGCTGACCATTTACGCCAACAAGTTGAAGCCTTACAAGCAGAACTACGTCGCCTTCAAAAAGAACCATAAGCAGGGTTAAGTCGCACAATTTAAGGGTTTAACCCAAGCAAAAATGATGGAAGATTGGCAAAAGAATTTTTGGGACTTTGTAGACACAGTAACATTAGAAGTCGAGCAATTTTTTACAGAAGTTAATCAAACAGTAACCACAGAAGTCGAGCGATTTTGGGAAGATGTAGACGAAGTTGTCGATTGGATAGCCGAAGAAGTCGAACAATCTATCACCCCGGAAATTGAAGAATGTCTGGAGGATTTAGAGCTTTTGTTCGAGCAGACTATTATTGTGTATTACGCTGAGTTTGACGAACTGCTCGACGATGCTGATTTTAGCCCTTTTGAGCCAAGGGTAACGCCGAATGCCGAACAATATGCCGCTTGTATCGGCTGTCGTCATTATCACGGTCAAGTGTACGGCGATAATTTATTGGTGTGCGGTATGCACCCCTATGGTTGGGAGGGAGAAACTTGTCCCGATTGGGAAAGTTAGATTTAGAGTTTATTGACCAAGAGTGTTATGTCGAATCCGAGTCAAGTGGGTGCTACCCCAGAAGTCAAATATGGGGAAAGGGCGATCGCCGATTGCGAATTAATTACCTTTCCCAATCCCCGTCCAGGTCGTCGCTACGAAATTAAGGTAACGTTACCGGAGTTTACTTGTAAATGTCCTTTCTCGGGTTATCCTGACTTCGCGACGATTTACTTAACTTATGTGCCAGATCGCACGGTAGTCGAATTAAAGGCTATTAAACTTTACATCAACAGTTATCGCGATCGCTATATTTCCCACGAAGAATCAGTCAATCAGATTTTAGATGATTTTGTCGCCGCCTGCGATCCTCTCGAAATCAGAGTATTGGGAGACTTCAACCCCCGTGGCAATGTCCACACCACCGTTGAAGTCTGTCACCAGAAAGAAACGTAAGCGGGGGGAATTTCAGTTAACAGCGACTAAGGGGCAGTAGGGATTGGGCAGTAGGGATTGGGGGGGGGAGAGGGAATTTTGTCCCAGAAAGGAGGTCAGAAACTTTGGCCTATGGCGTAGACTCTAAAATAGGCTCAACGCTAGACTATATTAGGGTTTCAGCCTAAAAAAGTAAATTTAACGTTTCAAAGAGAGTCATCAGTTTTTGTTTAACCAAAAGTTAGTTAATCCTCGCAAGAACGAGCCACTGTTATACAACGAACCCAATAACTAATAGCAGGGCTACAGCCCTTACTATGAACAACTAATAACTAATAACCAACAACACCTAACTCGCTTTTGCCGCTTTCACCTCATCTCGCAAACGCTTCACGCCTAAAGCAATCACCCCGGCAGTTACAATTAACATCCCCAGCAACTGGATGAAGCTCAATACTTCACCAATCATCAAAAACGCCAAAATCGAAGTAATCACTGGCCCGGTATTCGCCACAATTGAATAAGACGCAGCCCCCGCAAAGCGAATCCCTAAATTTTGGAACAAATAACTCGTGAGGGTCGTAATACCCAGGATAATACCAGCTAACAACAATATCGCGGTTGTGCCGGGACGAATTTCAATAAATCCAGGCTTCAAAATCGTGCCAATCGTGCTGAAAACAGCCGAGAAAATGAAAATTACGCCGAACTGCACCAACGTAAAAGGTACGGGATTAATTTTACGAAAGGCAATTTGCGAGAAAATAACGCACACAGCCAGGGTAATACCAGAACCCAACCCGGCAAAAACCCCCAGTCCCGAAAAGCTAATATCAGCCCCAAAGGGAATCGCAATCAGTATAATCCCCAAAAAGACGATGGAACTGGCAATAAACTTAAAAGGGGTCAAGGGATCATTAAACAACACGCTGGCGAGGAAAATCGTAATAATTGGGTAAGTCAAGATCAAGGTCGTCACCACCCCAGCCGCCATATTCCCGAAGGCAATGTAAGCGAGAGTTTGGGATGCAAAGAGGAAAAAACCACTGGCAAGAACGACTAATTTGAGCTTGATATCGCGACTCACAAAAAGCTTTTGGATATCTTGCCAAAAGGGTTGATTGTCCACTTGGTAGCCATTCGTTCCCAGCAAAGAAACCAAAGGCACAACGACCAACATCCGCAGCCACAGAATAAAGATAGAGTTGCCCAAACTCGACGAAACGATACCACCGACATTAACCAAGCCGAACATGGTGCTAGGAAACAAAATAATGCGGGTGATGACGTTTTGGAGGGAGAAGGCAAAGGAAGCTAACAGGGCAAAAATAATTCCCATCTGCCATTGAGAAGCCGCAGGTGTTTTGGGTTTGGGGGGTGGTGCTGGCTGAGTTTGGGGTTCGGGGCGTTGCTGCGGTTCGGGTTTTTCGAGGGTGACTTGGGGTAAAGAAGCCGGATTGGGGGCAGTTGGGAGGGAGGTTTTGCGAGAGTCGGATTCTTGTAAACGCTCGATTAGGCGATTGACTAAAGTTTCAAGAATAACCTCGCCTTGGGACTCGATGCTATACATCCGGTTCAACTGCTGGGACAAGGTGCTTTGGTAGCTGTTGAGGTCTTGTTGGAGGGTGGCGAAGGTTTGACTCATGGTGGAGTCAAGGGACACTAATAAGCGCTGGAGATTGTCGCTGTAGCCCTCTAAACCTGGCGTATTAGGGGTTGAGATTGCCGTCGAAAGGTTACCATTCAACCGTGCCATTAACTGCTCTTGAAACTGAGTTGCAAGGGCGTGGGCAAGTTGTTTAGCCCAGAGTTGTTGTTGGGCGATTTGTTGTTGGGAGAGGGTGGCTTGGTAATTATTTTGTAAATTTTGGTATTGACGGCGGAGTTGGTCGATTTCTTGCATTAAGCGACCTTTTTCTCCTTGCAGCCAACGTACATCGCGATCGAGTTGAACGCTGATGTCCTGACGTAGCGATTCGATTTCGTGGGTGAGGGCGTTAAGGGCGGCTTCGGTACTCTGGGAGGCATTAACCCTAGTGTTTTCGGAACGATGGTCAGGAGACTGCATAAATTTTTCCTTGATGACTATATCCGCGCAATAGTGTCGTGGGGGGGGATGAGTTTTGCCGAAAAAGCATTCTTTATCCTACTCGATCTTGAGGAAATGACAATGGGGGGTTATGCAGGTAATAATTGCTCTTGATTTCGACAGGATGGCGCGATCGCGCTTTTTTGAGACGAGTTTGCAACCAGTTTACTCAATCAAAAGGCGTAAAGTTTAATTTTACGCCTTGATTCACCAATTAACTGTCGTACATCCGCGCTTCAAAGGCACTGGGGTTTTCTTCGCAGTATTCCTCGAAGTACGTTTTATCCAGTTTTTGATTGCGACGGTGAGCGGCTTCGGCTTGTAATTCTTCGACTACATCCCAAGCGGCAGCACATTCAGGAGAAGTTGCTCCTTTTTCAGCACAGATTGTACGAGCGCTATTGCGGGCTTTGCTAACCCGATCTTCGAGAAGCACTGATTTAGGTTGCTCGACAAAATCGCTTTTCGTGAGAATATCGCTAATGGAAATTACGCCGAGTAAGCCGTCTTTAATCACGGGAGCGCGGCGAATATGGGTATTGGCAAATAAGCGAGCTACATATTCTACTTCTAAGTCGGGATTGACCACAATGCAGGGCTTGGTCATAATTTCGTAGACTCTCACGGTTTTGGGGTCTATACCAAAGGCCGTGACTTTGTAGACGATATCGGTTTCCGTGACGATACCATAGGCATCATCTTCGGTACGACGATCGACCACGAGCGATCGCAGTTTCTTTTCTTTCATGAGTTTAACGGCTTCGGCCACGGTGGCAGAGCCGCGAATCGTGATGACATCTTCGGTCATAATTTCGGCTGCTTTCATAACGATCTATGGGTAATTTTGTTAATGGCTGATTCTCAGCGTATCAGCTTATTGGTTGTTGGTTGTTTGTCAAAATGCCAATTTTTTCCCCATCTCCCCCCTCTTGCCACTGCCAAACTCTCCAGAAATTTAAATTCACTTTTTGAAGCTGAAGTCCTTATTTGATAGGGTTTTGAGCCATTTTGAAAGACCATCCTAAGAGCCAAAGTTTCTGACATCTTTGGAGGGGCATAAATTCAACTCCTCCCCCCCGATTGCCGACTGCCGCCTAAACAAGCTCTTTGCGAGCATTTACCACTTCATCTTGAGGATTCACTGTCAAACTAAAGCCGAGTTTTTCGCAAACCCTTTGCATTCCGCGATTTTGCAGCAATATTTCCGCAGAAATAGCTCTGAAATTTTCGCATTTACCAACTTCGATGAGATTGCGTAATAGTTCTGAACCAATGCCTTGTTTTTGGTAGCGATCGCTCACAATCATCGAAAATTCCGCTTCGGGTGTACCATGAATCTTACTGAGGCGACCAATGCCCAAAATTTCGGATTCCTGGGTTTGGGGGTCTTTGTATTCCATTACCAAGGCGATTTCCCGGTTATAGTCGATAAAGCAAATCCGCGAAAGGCGATCGTGTGCCACGCGAGTTTTAAGTTTCATCAAGTGAAAATAGCGCAGATAAACACTTTCTTCCGATAGCGGTTCGTGGAATTTTACCACCATTGGCTCATCTTCCGGGCGAATCGGACGAATAATGACGGGAAGACCGGCTTTGGTCTGCCAAGATTTCACATACTGCGTTGGATAAGGTCGGATGGCAGGTTTGGATAAATCTTGTACTTCAGTTTCAGAAGGATGTAACACCACCCGTGCATCTAGGGCAATCAGGCGCTCAGAAGACACTAACAAGGGATTAATCTCGATTTCTTTAATCCAGGGCTGTTCGACCACCAAATGGCTAAAACGCACGAGTAACTGTTCAATCCCTGCCAAATCTACTGCTTTTTGACCGCGTACTCCTTGGAGCGCCTGGTATATCTTGGTTTGCTCCATCATGCGCCGGGCTAAAGTCGTATTCAACGGCGGCAAACCCAAAGCACGGTCTTTAAAAACTTCGACTAATGAACCCCCCGTCCCAAACAACAACACCGGGCCAAATTGGGCATCCAAACTACTGCCGATAATTAACTCATAATCTCCCTGAGACATTTTCAACATCGGCTGTACCGTCACCCCTTGGAAATGTTCAGCCCCAACTTTGGCGGTGACTGATTCTCGGATCGCTTGATAAGATCGTCGTACCGTCTCGGCATCGTTAATCAAAAGGCGCACTCCCCCCACATCGGTTTTGTGGGTGATGGTGGTCGAATGCAGTTTCAAAACCACGGGATAGCCAATTTTCTCGGCTTGCTGGACTGCCTCAACTTCGCTTTGGGCATATTGGGTGGTAACGGTGGGGATGTCGTAAGCGGCGAGGACTTGCTTGGATTCGTATTCGGTGAGGAGTGGGCGCTGTTGCTGTCGTGCCGTGGCTAGGATATTCTCAACCTTGGCAATCCGTCCCCGTTGTTGGTCTTCTTCGTCAGCGAGGAGTGGGGTTTCGTACAAGCCTTTGAGGTTGTAGCTATAGCGCCACATCCCGTTAAAAACCTGGGCGGCAGTATCGGGGAAGGGGAGGGTAAAAATACTGGCGCGGTTGAGGATTTCTTCGCCAGGGGTGACTCCTGTACCGCCCATCCAACTGGCGAGGATGGGTTTGGCAGGGAAAGACTGATTCTGCACGATTTCCACAAACCGTTGAGCGGTGCGGGTAGGGTCGGTCATGGCTTGGGGGGTGAGGATGGCGAGCAAACCATCGCTGTTGGGGTCTTTTAAGGCGATCGCAATGGCTTGGGCGTAACGTTCTGGGTCGGCATCTCCTAAGATGTCGATGGGGTTGTGATGACTCCAGTGAGGCGGTAGGAGGTCGTTGAGGGCGGTTAGGGTTGCGTCGGAAAGGGGGGCGAGTTTGCCGCTTTGGGAGATTAGGGCATCGGTGGTGAGGACTCCCGGGCCGCCTGCGTTGGTAAGGATGGTCAGGCGATCGCCCTTGGGACGGGGTTGTTTGGCCAGGACTTCTGCCATGTTAAAGAGTTCGTCGATGGTATCCACTCGCAATACACCACAGCGACGAAAGGCAGCGTTAAGCACTTCATCACTACCGGCTAATGCCCCGGTGTGGGAGGCGGCGGCTTGGGCTGCGGCTGCGGTGCGTCCGGCTTTGATGACGATAATGGGTTTGGTGAGGGCGACTTCCCTGGCGGCGGAGAGGAACGATCGCGCATCGCCAATGGATTCCATGTAGATGACGATGCTTTGGGTGTGGGGGTCATCACCGAGGTAGTATATGAGGTCGCCCCAATCCACATCGAGCATCGACCCGATGGAGATAAAGGCGCTAAAACCGACGTTTTCTCGGAAACTCCAGTCCAGGATGGAGGTACAGAGTGCGCCGCTTTGGGAGATGAAGCCGACGTTACCAGGAGAGGCGAGATTGCTGGCAAAGGTGGCGTTGAGGTTGTTAATTGGATTCATGACCCCCAGGCAATTGGGGCCGATAATGCGGAGATTCCCGGCTTTGGCTTTTTTGAGGATTTGCTGTTCGAGTTCGCTGCCTTCTGGGCCGATTTCTTTGAATCCGGCGGAGATGATAATGGCGGCTTTGACTCCTGCGGCGACGCATTCACCGATCAGACCGGGGACGGTGGCGGCGGGGGTGGCGATCGCGACTAAATCGACAGGTTCGGGAACTTCGGCAATACTGGGATAGGCTTTGATCCCTAAAACGCTTTTACGTTTGGGGTTGATGGGGAAGACTGTACCGCCAAAGGGATTGCTGATGAGATTCCACAGTAGGGTACGACCGACACTCCCACTTTTCTCACTCGCGCCAATGACGGCGACATTGTGGGGGGCAAAAAAGGCATCGAGGGGTTGGGATTGATAGCGCAGTACATTGTGGGCTGGATCGGGGGTGGGTCGAGTTATATTTTGCATCGTTCACCTTGCCATCTTGCTAAGTTTCAAGAAGGTTATAGAGTTACTTCTTTTCTGGCTTACAGTTGAGTGTTTATGGTTTGAATAAGCTTACATGGAAATGATTTGGCTCAACATTGATGGGAGTTTCCAGTTTTTTTGATTGTATTTGTAGCTTATATAACACTTCAACTTTTTGAGCCGTTTTTCTTTCTTTATTGTACCAACTTTACCCAACTTTCTAGAACATTTTAAGAGCTTTAATCAATAAAATTATCTTGAAAGTATGAGGAGTGATTTCGTAGCACATTCTCAAAGTTTTAGCAGATTTCTTAAGAAAAAATTAGATTCGTTCTACTCGGATTTGGCAGAATCTCGATTTTGTAGTACAATAAGCTACAAGTAAGTGACAAAAACACCAACTCGGTCAAATGTTGATTTATTCCTATCTCTACGGTTATCCCTAACTCCAGACTCGAAAAATTTGCACTCTCGGAGTATCCCTTTTTGCAAACAACCTATTAGCATAGAAGGGTGAACTTAAACTACTCACCGTTACAGTCTTTAAACTCCGGTCGCTGGTTCAAACTAATTTGCGGGGCCAGCTACCAACACCTCCCGGCTGTCCGCAATCTGACACTGGCGTATATTCTTGCGGGTGCAGATTGCATTGATATTGCCCCAGACCCGGCGGCGATCGCGTCAGCAAAACTAGCTCGGTCGATGGCGCGATCGCTCCTCTCAACGGCTCGTCGAAAAGGTTATCCCACCTCGGACGATCCTTGGCTGATGGTGAGCTTAAACGACGGGGAAGACCCCCATTTTCGCAAAGCCGAATTTGACCCCAATTTGTGTCCGGTGGATTGTCCGCGACCTTGTGAAGCGATTTGTCCGGCTGGGGCGATCGCATTCCCTCAAGGCATTATAGACGAGCGTTGTTATGGTTGTGGTCGCTGTTTGCCCGTTTGTCCGGTAGAGGCGATTACCACGCGGTCTTATGTGTCCACTCCTGAAGCTTTTTTGCCTTTATTACAACAGCAAGCGATTGATGCCCTCGAAATACACACTCGTCCGGGTAACTTAGCCGGGTTTAAACGCTTATGGAGCGCGATCGCCCCCTATCAGCAGCATTTGAAACTACTCGCTATTAGCTGTCCCGATGGTAACGAGGTTATCGATTATCTCCAAGCATTAGCCGAGATAATAACACCGCTTTCTGGTTTTTTGCTGTGGCAAACCGACGGTAGACCCATGAGTGGAGACATTGGCAAAGGCACAACTCGCGCCACCATCAAGTTTGCCCAAAAAGTGCTAAACGCCGACTTACCGGGCTTTGTGCAGCTTGCTGGCGGTACAAATCAGTATACTGCCCCGAAACTGCAACAACTCACATTTAAGCAAAAATACAGTCAATTTGCCGGAATTGCCTACGGTAGTTACGCCCGTCGTCAACTTGCTCCGATTTTAGACCGTATCGAGCAAAATAGTCTAGCGGAAGATTGCCCTTACTCAACTCCCTATTTAGAAAATGATACCCACCTTCTTTGGCAAGCCGTAGACCGCGCTCATCAGTTAGTCGGTCAACTCAAAACCACTCAACCCCTTTTTGTCTAGAAAAGGGTGCAAAGTCAAGAATCGGGGCAGCAAAATCTGGGTCATCTTTTAAAATTAAGCCAGATTTGACCCTAAAAAGCCCCATTTAACCTCGATTTTGGGAAAACTTAAACTTTCTCGATCCACCTAATTTATTAACGCCTAGACACCATAAAAACCATTATGGTCAACCCCAGTCATAACAAAACCCATTCAAAACCCAATCTAGATCAACCAGCAACCCTTATGCCCATGGCGCAAAACTATAACCATTCACAACGCCAAGAAATTGCCGACGACCTCAGTAAACTCCTCGCGATATTTCCCGACGAAATTCGCTCCCAATTACAAGAACACCCCCTGAAAGATACAGCCATTGAAGTGATCATGGATTTGGGGCGCTATCCCGAAGTGCGCTTTCCCGGCCAAGTCGAATATCTCAGCGAAACCCCCATTACCTCAGAAGATTTACAGTACAGTATTGCGCGGGTGGGGGCATTTAGCGGCGATAATCGGGCTGGTATCGAACGCACCCTACACCGTATTAGTGCGATGCGGAATCGTCAAGGGGAAATTGTCGGTTTAACTTGTCGTGTCGGTCGTGCGGTCTTTGGCACAATTGGCATGATTCGCGATTTGGTTGAAACCGGACAATCTATTCTGCTTCTGGGTCGTCCGGGAGTTGGTAAAACGACGGCTTTGCGGGAAATTGCCAGAGTTTTAGCCGATGATTTGCACAAACGAGTCGTCATTATCGATACTTCCAATGAAATTGCCGGGGATGGCGATATTCCGCACCCCGCGATTGGTCGTGCGCGACGGATGCAAGTGGCTCACCCAGAGTTACAGCATAAGATTATGATCGAGGCGGTGGAAAATCATACCCCCGAAGTGATTGTAATTGACGAAATCGGGACGGAATTGGAAGCCCTGGCTGCTCGTACCATTGCCGAACGGGGGGTGCAGCTTGTGGGGACAGCCCACGGCAATCAAATCGAGAATTTGATTAAAAACCCGACTCTCTCGGATTTGGTCGGGGGGATTCAAGCGGTGACTCTGGGGGATGATGAAGCTCGTCGTCGCGGGTCGCAAAAAACGGTACTGGAACGCAAAGCGCCCCCTACGTTTGAGATTGCGGTGGAAATGCAAGAACGGCAAGCCTGGGTAGTACATCCTGATGTGGCTGAGACGGTAGACTTGTTGCTGCGGGGTCGTTTGCCCGAACCGGAAATGCGGAGCGTTAATGATGAGGGGGAAGTGGAGGTTTCTCAGCAGACCCCAGAACGCCCGTTACCGCCGAAGTTGTCTCAGGGGCGAACGATGGCGACGACTCCGGTACAGCCGGGGGGATGGCGTGCTTCGGGGCGGATGCGGCCTTTACCGAGTCCGGCGACTTCCCAATCTCATTCGGAGTTTGACCGGATGTTGGCGCAGTCTTGGCAGCAACCGGAAGCGAAGGATAAGGTACGGACTCCGGGGCCGAATGGGGAGGATTGGCCGGTGTATGTGTATCCTTATGGGATTGGGCGATCGCAACTGCAACAAACAATTGATGTGTTGAAGTTGCCGATTGTGTTGACGAAGGATATGGATAGTGCTGATGCGATTTTGGCTTTGCGATCGCAATTGAAGGGTCATTCTAAGTTGCGGGGGATTGCCAAGGCACGACAATTACCAATTCATGCGGTGAAGTCGGCTTCGATGTCTCAAATTTCGCGATCGCTGATTCGTTTGGCGGGCATGGATGACCCCAATACCCCGGAAACGGCAAATCTGGCGTTGTTCTCTCACAATGGCAATGACGACGAGTTAGAGGCTTTAGAGGAAGCCCGTTTGGCCGTAGAACAGATTGTACTACCGAAGGGACAGCCGGTGGAGTTGTTGCCGCGATCGCCCCAAGTACGGAAAATGCAGCACGAGTTGGTGGAGCATTATCGTTTGCAATCGGATAGTTTTGGGGAAGAACCCAATCGTCGTTTGCGGATTTATCCAGCGTAATGGGTTTTATAGTAAGGGATAAGCGCCCTTGCTCCCTCTTTCTGTCATTTACTGATTGTTACGAAAGTCGGCGTACCTTTTTGGACATTGACTTGTTTGTATTGTAGGTTTATTGGGGGAC
>JAWQFT010000112.1:0-17298 GCA_035968055.1 Jaaginema sp. PMC 1080.18
CCCCAGAAGCCCCAGCCCCAGAAGGGGAGGCAGAAGCCACTCCCCCCAAAGAAGTCCCCCCAGAAGACCAAGAACAGCAGCCTGAGACCGAGTTCACCGAATTCAATTTTGAAGATAAAGCCGTGTTACTAAGCCAAATTCAAGCAGCTATCCAGCGTTATCGCGTCGGAGCATCCTTAGTCGAGCTTGCCGAACTCGAAACGACTCTTACCACTGAACTAGATACCACCAACTTTGTCGAAGCCGTCAGCTTTGCCACCAAAACCCGATCCAAAGGCAAATCTAAGTCTAGAAAGTGCAAGAAAGGCTATCCCTGTGGCAGCACTTGTATCAGCAAGAAACGCAACTGTAAAAAAGCCCTCCCCGGTCAAGCCGGAACTTACGCCGCTTGGCTGCAATCCCAGCAAGGGAAAACGCAAGGGGCAACCGGGGCTGGGGCAACACAACCTGCATCAAAACCGAAAAGCCAAAAAGCTGCCTCACAGACCCAAACAGCCCCCGCCGCACCGCCAACTCCACCGCCTCAACAACAACCTCAACCCCAAACACCACCGCCTCCCGTTGCTGCTACCCCTGCCGCACCGCCCACACCACCGCCCCAACCTAAAGCCCCAGCCAAAGTCAGCACCAACCAGCAAGAACTCGACAAAAAGCGTAACGACCTCATTGACGACTTTGGGCAACAAGCCGTTACTGATGCCGAAAAGAACGTTCAAAGTATCTTAGAGTCCGAAGAAACAGACGTTTGGGTCAGAGTAGGAAATACAGGTTCTCTTGAACGTCGCTTGAACTCAGAGTTCAAAAACTCTGCCCACCTTGCGGAAATGGGCATTGAAGGGGAGAACAATGTCCCCTATATGAAAGACGCTCGTTATCAAGATGCACGGGAACGAGTAGAAGAGAAAGTAATGGGCATCCCCCTCGATGCCAAGCCCGACGACCGCCCAATATACGGCTATTACGGAGGTAGAGACCTCGATGGCAGCACCCACAAAGACGTAGCCAAAACCTACGGTAGCATTGCCGTCAAACTGAAGCCAGAGACCAAGAAACGGTCAACCATTACCGGGTCGGACAGCTTCAAGTCTGGGGTTGCCTCCGAAGCCATTAATCCCGATGGTGGTGATGCTCCTCCCCCCAACGCTGCCTCCCTTGTCTCCTCAACGCGCCACGGCTATGACGTAGAAGACCTTAATAAAGTTGGTGGCTATCCTGACAACTACAAAGACAAAAGGTGGCGGAAAAAGCACTTAGACAAAGCTGCTAAGGCCAAAGATATCGATGACCTTAACGATCTAGCGCCTACTGGCAACAAATACCTTGAGGCTCAAATCTTTGGCGGGGTCAAACCCGATGATATCGCCGAGATTCACTTCGAGCCGAGAGAAGGAGCGAAAGATGCACCCAACGCCGCCATCGCCCAACTCTGTAAAGACAAGGGCATTGATATGTATGTCAACGGCAAGAAAGCCGATCCGGATGACTACATCAACCCGCCGAAGGATAAAGTCAAACGCCTCGAACGCGCCCTCGATACCTACGATGCCGACGAAATCATTGCCTCAGTCGAAGAACTAGAGAAAGACTCCAAGAATACCACCCTTGCTCCTGGGGAAAGAGATGCAGTTCTTAAGACCATCTATGCCCAGCGGGGCTACGACGGCAAGCCCACTGTCACCGATGCAGATACCGTTACCAAAGCTTGGCAGGATGGCGGTACGCTCATGGCGCGAGGGATGGGGGCAGGAGCAAAAAGTCGCACCCAATTCCACGATGACCTCAAGAATGGCGATCACTTTGTCGGGAAAGGTATATATGGAGACGGTACATACGTTAGCGCCACCAATGGGAAGACGAAAAAAGATGCTGAGAAAGCTTTAGGAACGATTCGCGATCTTAATTATTCTTCTCAAAATGGGGTGACAGCACGGATGGCTTTACCCAAGGATGCTAAGGTTGCTACCCAGAAGAAGCTTGAAATAGAACAAAGACAAACGGAAAAAGCCCTCGACGCTTGGGTCGAAAAACAAGTAGAACAAAAGATAGGGGCGGCGACTGCCCAAAAGATTAAAGACCTTGACGATCAAATCGACCAAGTGAGAAAAGGTGCATCAGGGAAACCAATCGCTCAAGGGAAAACCGACAAAGAACTAGACGACCTTAAGAATAATGCCAGAGTTTATTGGGGCAGTAAAAGAAAACCTATCCCCGACGATTTCCCAGATGATCTAACCCCAGTCACAAACCCAATGTCTGCGGGGAATGAAGTCTATACCCTAGACATAAAGTTTTCTAGTGCAGATCGGAAAAAATATCCCGATCTCCCGTCAAAAGTCTCTCTTGAGGTACTTGAGCTGAAGAATGCTAGTATGCTGAAATCAGAGTTTGCAGTAAAAATGCCAGATGGTTCTTGGCAAGTATTTGAAGAAACTTCTGGCTTCGATTATACACAGAGTCATGGGGAAGCAGCTAAAGCTTATCTCGATGGTTATATGAAACAGCCCGTTTTAACCGCAGCAGAACAGAAGCAAATCCGCTCTTTGAGCGCAAAACAAAGAGGTGCAGCGACAAAGCTTAAAAATGCCAAAAAACCAATCCAAGACCGAGCAAACGCAGTGAAGAATACCTTATTTGGAGATGCTAGTGATTTTAAATATGATGCTGTGAGGAATGCCAAGGGGAATAGCGGACGCTACGCCGCAGCAAAAGGCTATGATGCAGTAAAACTCAATGACTCTTATCGGAAAGATAATTTTATGCTTTTGTTGAATCGTTCCAAAACCCTCGTCCAAGACGAAGAAGTAGATTGGGACACTGGCGTAAATACTTTTGGAGGTTAAACAATAATGCTACACGCAAATATCAATGACCGGGCTGTTGATGCCTTAAGCTCCCCAATTTTCAGAATCTTCAATGAACCAAGCTTTCCCCCACTTTTTCGCCGTCGAGAGCAAAGTCCTGTTGAACAACTAATTGGAGTTGAAAGCTGGGAAGATATCCCAGAACGTTTAAAAACAATCCTTGAAATTGCTGAAAGAGCAACCGAAGAAGTCAAGAAATACGGCATTGAACAAGTTTTTTTAAACTACGATCTCAAAGCTGCAAGCCTACTGTTTTTCTTACGTCCCCAGCTTGAAGAATTCCTCCAAAAAGGAATCCTTTTTAGCGAGCGAGAGGAATTGGATGAACTGTATTTCATCCAATCAGAACAAAACGACTTTACAGGTTTATTTGAGATTGATGATGAAGGTTTCGAGGAAATTGAGTGGCTTGAATCCCCTGTTTTCATTGGTCGTATCGGTACGATTGCCCTCGTCCAAGTCGGTAATGAACCCGGCAGCAACGACCCTTTCGTCGCCAAAGCTTACGACTTCACGCTACGCCCTTTTCCCTTCTCCTCTTTCTTCAAATTCATGCAGGATGACGACATAGATATCAATTCAGAGGCAATTGTCAGATAATGACACAACTTCCTGACGAATCCACCCCAGAACAACGTCAAGCCGTTCTTAAAGCCCTCATAGAGACTACTTACAGCGATGGCGTAGATGAAATCCTTAACGGGCCAGAGATAGACGAAAAAGGACGGCTTCACGGCGTTTTCCGCGACGATCGCAAAATCTTTGAGGTTTGGATATACGAAAGCCGGGGAAAGTGGCAAATTGAGTACAAACCCCTCTCTGGTGTAACCGATTTCAACGAACCCGACCCCGACGAAGACTTAGACCCAGCCGACGCGATTGCCAGCCAGACAGCCCTAGAAGCCCAGCCCATCATCGACGACTGGATCGATCGAGTCAAAGCCCTACTAGACGACACTGCCGACCTCAGCGAGTTTCAAGAGAAGCTGGAGTCCCTCTACCCCGACCTCAATAAATCCGATCTGGTCGATGTTATGGGGGCAGCTCTTACCATTACCCGCGCTGGCGGTTGGAGGGACAGTGATGCTGAGTAGCGTACTAGCCACAATACTCGCTGTCACTGCGTGCGTTTACTTGATCTGGAAACTCAATCGACTCGCCTCCCAGCTTTCTCGGCTTGAATACAAAATCATTCAACTCAATGGAGAGCTTTTAAACGGTATGGCTGGATCGCAGTCTGAGCTTATCGCTAAACTAAAGGCTCACGAACAACTGTTACGAAGTCGAAATGATGTATAACTGGCTTTTCAAATTAGGTGCTTTGGTAGATTCGAGCCTTGATGCTGTTGGAGCGAGAACCGACCATCAGAAAAGGATCATTCTCGATCTGATTTTATTTTTTAGTCTATTTTTGCTCTGGCTTTCCCTACTTTCAATCGCCTGATCAGCTTAAGCTTTCTTTACAAAGCCGTTACTCTTGTGACGGTTTTTTGTTGTCTTGATTGATTAAGTCTGCTTATATAAGATGTCTTTTAGTGTGACAGTTTGAGTTGTAGTATGACACTTGCGACAGATGGATTGATTAATTAATTCAAATGTCGCGACAGATGGATTGATTAATCAAACTAAGTGTCGCTTCACATTGACTTATCGTGGAGATAGTCCAGAAAAGCGGTGAGTTCTGCCAAAGCTTCATCGGGTAAAGCGTTGACTTTTTCCAGTAGCTGTTGTCGTTCGCTCGTGTTTCTATCCATGATCGAATGGCTGGGTAAAACTTGATTTATTTTATCAAGTAAATTCTCGCTTAGCTTAGGACTAACAGGCGTTGCCAGAATTTGCTAATATTTAAGGGCTTTAAGGACTAAAACTAATTATTCTGAGGCGCGATCGCGAGCTCCTGTTTCTAAACTCAATTATTATGTTCCGAAATTGCTTAATTTGTACCGACTTTTCCGATGGCTTGTATCGTTTTATTAATTTTGTTCCTGACTTAACCGCCAGTGGTGTTACCAAAATTGTTTTTCTCCACAGCGTTCCCCTCTGGACAGAAGGCAATGTCCCTCGCGTTGACCAAGAAAAAATCGATGCGGCTCAAGCCCGACTTTCCCAAGCTTTAGAATCCGTCCCCGAAGGCGTAGAAGTCAGCATCGAAGTCCCCTCTGGGAAACCCTCGGAAACAATTCCCAGAATCGCTCAAGAACATAACAGCGACATCATTCTGACGGGAACTCCCATTCGCAGCTTACTCGAAGAAAAGATTTTCGGCAGTACCAGTTTAGCGTTAGCCAAATCCACAGAGACTCCGATCTTAACCCTGCGACCGCAATTAATTTCTACCTACACTCGCGACGAACTGGCTTTGCGCTGTCGTAACTTGTGGCGTTATTTGCTGATTCCCTACAACGATGGCAATTCGGCTAAATATTTAGTAGAACGCTTAAAAGAATGTACGGGCGATCGCCCCGATAATTCCCTGCAACAATGTTTATTATTGTGGGCCATTGAAGAAACCAGCAGTCGTCGAGGCGTTCCCACGGAATACCGCGTCGAAGAAGCCGAAAAACGCCTGGCTGAGGTTAAAGCCGATCTTGAAAATAGTCTAAATCTCGAGGTGAAGACTCAAGTACGGGTTGGCAATCCCCTGATGCAAATCTTAGAAACGGCTGTTATGGAAGATATTAGCGCGATCGCGACTTCCTATGTCACCCGTGGCGCACTTCTCGATTGGACAATTTCCAGTTTTGCCGACGAAATCCTCCGCAGTAGTTGGTTTCCGGTGTTATTCTTCTCTCCCAAACAGTAATGACTGCCCAACCTATTTCTAGAGAAATGTAGCTCCTCAAATCTTGCTCTTTTTCTAGATAAAAACTGTTAAATGTCCGATTATCATGAACTAACTCGATTAGACGAGGTATTAATAACAGAGGCGCTATCTAGGCGCACGCCACGTCCGCCGAACCTACAGGCTGAAAATGAAGCGATGCGATCGCTCGTTCGGCAGTTAGTACAGCAATCAGAAGCAATACTACAGCACCTCGTCGAACTCGCTGTCGAACTATGCGACTTAGGGAATACAGGGACAGTTGGCATAAGCTTAGTTGAAACTCAGCCCGACGGCGAAACAGTGTGGCGTTGGGTCGCGATCGCAGGAACTTTAGCTACCCCAAGAGAACCATACCCCCTCGAACAATATAACCCCGCCTCCGTCTGCCTAGAACAAGCCGCCCCAGTCTTATTTTCGTATCCAGAGCGATATTTCAGCGACTTACCCCTTGATAATCAGCCCTGGGTCGAAGCCTTAATCGTGCCGCTACTAACCCCAGAACAGGCACTCGGTGCAATCTGGATAATTACCCACAGCAAACAACGGCAATTTGACTCAGAAGACGCACGGCTGATCGCAAGTCTGGCAGACATTACAGCCGCCGCAATACGGCAAAATCAGCATCAAACCGGGGAACAACAGGCGATTAGCACCGCGCTAGCGGTAGAAGTCGCCGAGCGCCAGCTTGGTGAAATTAATGAAATATCAGTCGTCTCCTACGATATTAGCGATCGCAAACGCCGCGAGGCGAATCTCACGTTTCTCGCTGACTTGATGAATGATTTGTCGTCCCTCACCACGGCCAAAGAAGTCATGGAAATGGCGGGCAAACGCATCACCGAATATCTCGATTTGTCCCGCTATATGTTCGTCGAGATTTTCCCAGAGGCGGGAACCTGCACCTATCTGCTCCCCAGCCATCCCCCCGGTCAGCTTGAAATCAGCGGCAGCTTCGTACTCGCTGAGTATCACACCGAAGCGGAACACCGTCTGCTCTGCGCTGGGCATTCGATGATCGTCAACGACATACGCGACGGAACGCGCACGCCCGAACAGATCGCCGCGTTTAAGATGTTCGACATCGCTTCGATCGTCAACACGCCCTACTTAAGCAATGGACGCTGGGTTTTCGATCTGGGCGTTGCCCGCAGCCAGCCTTCGGTTTGGCGTGAAGACGAAATCGAGCTTTTACGGGAACTCTCCGCGCGGGTTTGGCTCAGAATCGAACGCGCCCGTGCTGAAGCGGCCTTGCGGAAATCAGAAGCCAAATATCGATCGCTGTTCAACTCCATCGACGAAGGCTTTCTCATTGCCGAAGTAATCTACGATTCGTCAGGCCAGGCTGTTGATATTCTGTATCTCGAAGGCAACCCCGCCGCATCGCACCTGACAGGCGTTCCTGATTACACCCAGCAACGACTGCGAGAGATTGCTCCCGATTTTGAGTCGTATTGGTTTGAAATTTACGATCGCGTTGCCCGTACCGGGGTAAGCGAACGCACCGAACAATATGCTGCACCGCTCAACCGTTGGTACGATTTTTACGTTTTCCCCATTGAAGGGGCAGAGTTGGGGCAAAGCCGACGAGTCGCTGTAATTTTTCAAGACATTAGCGATCGCAAACGCCGGGAAGCCCATCAAGCATTTCTAGCGGAAATTGCCTTGCTGTTTTCCGAGGCACTCTCGGCGGAAGCGGTGATTCAGAGGGTGGGAGCAAAGCTCGGTGACTATTTGCAGATCGCAGGCTGCAACTTCTGTGAAATCGACCTCGCTCAGGATCGGATCGTTTATCTGGGTCGCTGGCATCAGGACAATACCATACAACTCCCCAATCGCCTGCGTTTGTCAGAGCAGATAAGTTCAGATTTTCTGCAACAGATTTACCTTGGCGAACCGATTGTCAGCCATAACACCCAAACCAACTCCATCACCAACGCATCCGCGAATGAGTCAATTGGGGTGCAGGCATTTATCACCGTCCCCTTCTTTCGAGAGGGGGAATGGCAATATCTATTCTCGATTCATGACAACAAACCCCGCGTCTGGCAAGCAGACGAAATTGAGCTAGTGAGCGAAGTGGCAAACCGCACCTTTCCACGCATCGATCGCGCCCGCACCGAAGCGGCAATGCGCGAGTTGGAGCTTCAACGCATTCAAGAACAAGCAGCCCGCGCCCAAGAACAGCAACGAGCGGAAGCATTAGCCGAACTGAATCGCGCCAAAACCCTGTTTTTCAGTAATATTTCCCACGAATTTCGCACTCCCCTGACGCTGTTGTTGGGGCCGTTGGCAGACGCGATCGCGAATTTAGAATCCTCCCCCAATAGCTTAGATGCTGGGACTCTCCCCCAACTCAATCTCGCTTACCGCAATGCCCTCCGCTTGCTCAAATTGGTCAATACTCTGCTGGATTTTTCGCGGGTAGAGGCAGATCGCTTACAAGCGACCTACGAACCTACGGATTTAGCCGCTTATACGGCAGATTTAGCGAGTATGTTTCGCTCAACGGTTGAAACTGCCGGATTGCGGTTTGAGGTGGATTGTCCGCCTTTGCCGCAATGGGTGGCTGTAGACCGGGAAATGTGGGAAAAAATTGTTTTGAATTTGCTCTCCAATGCTTTTAAATTTACCTTTGAGGGGGAAATTCGGATTAGTTTGCGCGTGGGGGAAGATGCCGATTCGACTCAAACTCCCGTGGCGATTCTAGAAGTCCAAGATACGGGAATTGGTATCCCTGAAAACGAACTGCCTCATATTTTCGAGCGCTTTTATCAAAGCAAAAGCGATCGAGGCCGCAGTTATGAAGGATCGGGGATTGGTTTAGCTTTGGTGCAAGAATTGGTACAACTGCATGAGGGGACGGTAACAGCCCACAGTACCTTGGGAGTGGGAACGAGGTTTACGGTGATGTTGCCGATGCAGGAGCGATCGCGTCTTGGGGATTCTGCCTCCCCTGGAAGTCCGATTCCCACCCAGATGAATGCGTTTGTCGCAGAAGCACAAAGCTGGCTGTCTCAGGCAGATTCAGAATTGCTCAGAAGCGAGGAAGCCCAACCCCCAGAAACAGTATCTCAGGGCGATCGCCGTTTACCTCACATTCTCTTGGTCGAAGATAATGCCGATATGCGCTCTTATCTCAAGGTATTGTTAGCTGCGTATTATCAAGTTACCACCGCCCATGACGGGGTAGCGGCTTGGAGAATCATCAGCGAAGCTATAGAACGGGACGACCTTGGGTACGCTCTCGTACTGACAGATGTGATGATGCCGGGGTTAAATGGCATTGAATTGTTGCGATCGCTGCGGGATAATCCCAAGACGCGGGAAATCCCGGTTATTTTACTCTCAGCCCGCACTGGGGAAGAAGCTGAAATTGCAGGTTTAGAAGCCAATGCCGATGATTATTTATTTAAACCCTTTTCAGCCCGGCAGCTTTTGGCGCGAATCGAAGCGAATCTGAAACTAGCTCGAATGCGACGAGAAGCGGTTTATCGAGAACAAGTCATGGCAGAAGTCCAGAATTTGAACGCAACTTTAGAGCAACGGGTACAAATGCGGACGGCTCAACTCGAAGCCATCAATCAAGAATTAGAAGCTTTTTCTTATTCGGTATCCCACGATCTACAAACCCCTCTGCGCTACATCAGCAGCTTTGTAGAGCGGTTACAAAACCACCTGAGTAGCGCACCAATCGATGCTACGACTCAGCGCTATCTCGGTATTCTCGAACAAGCAACCGCTCGCTCTTATCAGATGGTCAATGATTTACTTCAGTTTTCGCGCCTGGGTAAAACGCAACTCTCTTTTAGACCCGTGGCGATGACTCAATTGGTGCAGGAAGTGCGATCGCAACTCGAACCTTCAATTGGCGATCGCGCGATTCAGTGGCAAATTGAACCTCTGCCGGAGGTACAAGGCGATCGAGAAATGCTAAGGCTGGTATGGCAGAATTTATTAACGAATGCCGTAAAATATACCCGCGAGCAGAGTATTGCTCGCATTACGATTGGTAGTATCATAGAAAATCACACCATTACTTTCTGGATTCGCGACAACGGGGTTGGATTTGATCTGAAATATCAAGACCGCCTGTTTGGGCTATTTCAGCGCTTGCATTCTCAAGAGCAGTTTCCGGGAACGGGGGTGGGTTTGGCGAATGTACGGCGGATTATCCATTGCCACGACGGACGTATCTGGGCTGAAGGCGCGATCGATTGTGGGGCAACCTTTTACTTTTCTCTACCCAAGCGAGAAATATTCTTATGACAAGGTTACGATTTCTTTTATTAGAAGATAACCCCTTAGATGCAGAGGTCACGAAGGTCACTCTCACCGATAGCGGTTTGGACATTGCTATCCAAATTGTTGAAACCCGGTCCCAATTTATAACGGCCCTGAAAACCCAGACTTTTGATTTGATTTTGGCCGATTATGCTCTGCCGGGATTTGACGGTTATGAAGCTTTAACCATCACTCGCGATCGCAACCCCGATATCCCCTTTATTTTTAGCCGGATTACATCCCGACGATCGCGATCGCCTAGAGCAAGAGATACAACACGCCCTCAATCCTGCCCACGGCGGTAATTACGATACCGAATACTGCACCATTGGTATTCAAGATGGCAGCGAACGCTACATCAAAGCCAAGGGACAAGTTTATTTTGACGACCGAGAAACGCCGTTCCGCTTTGTGGGTACGGTTTTAGATATCACCGAGCAAAAACAAGCCGAAGCCACCCTTGCCGCCGATTTACGGGATACCCAACTGTTACAGGAACTCAGCACAAGCCTTACCTCTGAGGAGGATATCCAGGTACTCTACAACAAAATCATGGCCGCCGCGATCGCCCTAACCCAAGCTCATGCGGGTACAATTCAAATGTTCGATGCAGCGACCCAAGATTTATTGCTACTGGCAAGCCAGGGCTTCGATTCAGCAACCCTCGAAGGTTTCGATCGAGTTGATGCCAGTTCGCTGACTTCCTGCGGTGTAGCTTTGAGAAGGGGTCGGCGCTCCTTTGTTAGGTTTGATGACCCCAACCAAGCAGACCCCGATGGCTCTCTACAAAAACACCGGGATGGGGGCTATTATTCGGCTCAATCTACGCCCCTGGTTGCCCGTTCGGGTCAAGTCATTGGGATGGTGTCTACCCACTGGTGCAACCATTATCACCCCACAGAGCGGGAACTGCGATTTCTGGATTTGCTGGCTCGTCAAGCGGCAGATTTGCTCGAACAGCGACGGGTTGAGTTAGAACGCCAAAAACTGCTAGAACAGGAACAAGTAGCCCGCGCTGGAGCCGAAAACGCCAATCGCGTTAAAGATGATTTTTTGGCGATTCTTTCCCATGAGTTACGAGCGCCCCTCAGCCCGATTTTAGGATGGGCAAACCTGTTGCAATCTCTGCCGTTTAACTCTAATAAAACCCAGCAAGGCCTCTCCACGATCGAGCGCAATGCCAAACTGCAAACTCAACTAATTGACGATTTGTTGGATATTAGCCGCATTTTGCAAGGCAAGCTCAAGATCAAAGAAAATGTAGTTTCTTTGGTGACTATCATTGAAGCGGCTTTGGAAGTGGTCGAAACTGCCGCCAAAGCTAAATCCATTACCTTACAGTTCGACCGCACTCATCCTTAGAACAAAGGGAAAGATATTCCCGCGATCGCCCTCACGGCTTTGGCTCGCACTGAAGATTGCCAACAAAGCTTACAGCGTGGTTTTCAAAAGCATATTGCTAAACCTGTCGAACTCAACAATCTCGCTCGCGCGATCGCGGAGTTAGCTTAATATCGCCCTCACGGATTTGGTGGGTACTCAACAACTACCCCGAAATATCGCTGGGAAAATCCGTATGTACCGCTTCTAACTTAATTAAAATCTGAGGCTTGAGGCGCTCAAACTCTTTTTTCAGCATATTTTTACTCAATTGCGGTTGGGCTGAAGAAGTCAAGGTTTGACTGGAATTCGCCCAATTCAGTAGCATTTGGCACTGAGTTGGGTCAATGGTCGAAGTCATAACGTGCTGGCATTTCTGGGGTTGTTCGACTGCAAAAAAGAGCATTCGATAAGACCCTGATTTTCCTAAATGACGAGCTAAACGTTGCCCTGGACTGGTTTTCAAATCGAGATAACAAGGCAACCACCGCGGCCCGTATTCGCGATTGTGCAATACGGTAATCCACAACAGCATCGGGTGGGGCGAAGTCAAAAATAAAAACTGATTGTAGCGAGTGCTAAACTGACGATTGACGATATCTTGACCCGATAACATCACCCACAAAGTTGCGATCGCCCCGCGAGAAGTGCGAATCAGTTTCGGAAAGACGATTTTTTGCTTGGGTTTATCTTTCGGCCAAGTGGCTTGCAGACAAATCGCCTCAATGGTCAAAGCTGGAGTTGCTTCTTCGGTTTTTTGTACCGGAAACTTTCCTTGAGAGGGGTAGCGATTGTTGTAGCGATGTTCGAGGGGTTCTAAGGCTTTGAGAATGTCTCCCACATTTTGCGGTCGCTGGCTGGGGTCTTTGGCGAGACACTGGCGAACGAGTTGTTCGAGGGGTTGCGGGATTTTAAGAGATGTCGGGAAGGCTTTGGGGGGCTTTTTGTGATGAGCTTTGTACCATCCTCCAAAAGAAGGGGTTTCGGGTAGAATCGGCATTTCCCCGGCTAACATTTCGTACATCATGATGCCTAGACTGTAGATGTCCGAACGGTTATCGAGTTCTTTGCCTTCCATTTGTTCGGGGGAACAATAAGCTAAAGTTCCCATAAACGAGTGAGTTTGATCGCGATTGGCTTCGATCAGTTTAGCAATCCCAAAGTCCAGAATCTTTACTAATTCCCCCAAGGTGCTGTCTTGGACGATGAGCATATTGCTGGGTTTGATGTCTCGGTGAATGATGACAGTAGGTTCGCGATTGAAGACAATGCCTTTGTGAGCGGGTTCTAAACCCAAGCACATTTGCCGAGCATAGCTCAAAAACTGAGGTAAGGATAAATGCTGAGACTTGATAATTTCACTGAGGTTTTGACCTTCGAGAAATTCCATGACGTAGTAGGGAACATCGTTTTCGTCTACGCCATAATCGCGAACTCGTACAATGTGGATGCTTTTTTCGGCAAGGAGAGCGCAAATTGTGGCTTCTCGTAGGAAGCGATCGCGCATTTTCTGATTCAGTAGAGTTTGGGATAAAAACTTGACCGCGACTGTGACTCCTCCTAAGAGCAAATCTTCAGCACGATAAACTTGTCCCATCGCGCCTTTACCAGCGATTTCCAAGAGTTGATAGCGATCGGCGAGTTTACGGCCAGTGTTGGGGTCTTTTGTCATGATTAGGCTCCAAGGCTTGGGGCGCAAGTGACCAGAGGATAAATTGAGCTTGTTAGGGTTGGCGTTCTAGAGTTGCTTCCATCGTACTAATTAAATGGTGACCCGATAGAATGCCACTGGAGAGATTGTATGTATCGTTATTGAGTCGATAAAGGGTTTCAAAGCCACTGCGTCGTTGATTATCTCCTTGTTGAGCATCTCCTAATACCCAGTAGCGCTGTATGATTGATTCTGGCGCAATCCAGCCTTCGCCTTCAACGCGACCGAGTAAGCTTTGCTGTAGCACAAAGTTGTACTGGCGTTCTCCTGAATCGAGGCGACCGCGATACTGAAAAGCAATTTCGTGGCGATCGCTTCCGGGGAAAATAAGTTTAGTTACCCAGGTAAACCAGTTTTCTTGATTCCAAGCAACAATTGTCTTGCCTTTCACGGGAATGGGCATTCCATCTCGTTCCAGCCAATTCCCCTGGAGTGTCCAGCGTCCTTCCTCCAATAAAAAGGTGTGAGCCACAATCTCTAATATTCCTTCTGCTTGTTGCAATGGGACGATCGATCGTTTTGGGGATTGGCCATCTCAAGCAAACTCAAATCGGCCACACCCCTAAATCGGTTTGAGGTATGTCTAGTATAACTACTGAACTGCACTTCAATCTAGCAAGAGAGATACTGCGATGGCGATCGTCTGCTTCGTAGCATCCTCAAATATCCTGTAAACGGGTGGAATATACACAAAAATTTTATTATAAGCGACGGCGGGGTAGCCCGTAAATTCTCACAGAATCGCAGCGATCGCGCACTTCAAAACCCCAAATTGTAAAGTTGACCGAGACGCACGGGCGCTTTAGCCCCTGTAACTTGGGGTAAGTTGCCCGGAGTTGTGCCATCGAGATACCAATACGCCAAAATCGCGAAGGCGATCGCCTCTTTAGCCTCAGCATTCAAACCCGCAGCCTCGGTGGTTGTAACTTTGGCTTCTGGTAACAGAGATTGCAGGCGTTGGAGCAAGTAGAGATTGCAACTGCCACCACCGCCAATTAACACTTCGTCGGGAAGATGAGGTAAAAAGTCGCGATAATTCTGAATAACTGAGGCAGCCGTAAATTCAGTTAAAGTTGCCAGCCAATCGGCTGGACTGAGATCGTAAGTTTGGGCATCTTGCCAACAGCGATGAAGGTAAGCTTGGCCAAAATGTTCGCGACCTGTGGATTTGGGGGGGGGTTGTTGAAAAAACTCTTGGGTCAACCACTGCTCGACTAAGGTTTGACAAGGCTGACCTTGAGCCGCCCATGCGCCTTTATCGTCGTAGGTTTGTTTTCCTTGAGTGAGTTGAGCAACGGCGAGATCGATGAGCATATTGCCGGGGCCTGTGTCCCAACCGAGAATCTGCTCGATCCAACCCGGTTTATTTTTGGGGGGCAGATAGGTCACGTTGCCGATACCGCCGAGGTTTTGCAAACAGCGAGTGCGACTGGGATGAGCGCACAATGCCGCGTCAATCCGGGAGACGAGGGGCGCACCGTGACCGCCCAGTGCGATATCAGCGACGCGGAAGTTAGCTACCGTGGGAATTTGGGTCATCAGGGCGATCGCGTCCCCGCGACCGAGTTGTAAGGTATAACCGAGGCTAAGGTCGCTCTCAGGGGCATCAGGGGGACGGTGGTAGACGGTTTGACCGTGAGAACCAATTAATTCGGCCTGAGAATGGTTTTTTTGGATGTTTTGAGCGGCTTGGGCAAAAGCGATCGCAATTTCGTCATCCAATTGAGCCATCGCTTCGAGGGAAATGGCTGCTCCCCCAGCTACAGCTAAGATACGCGATCGCAAATCTTCTGGGTAAGGATAAGTAGTTTGCGCCAGAAGTTGGACTTCTATCGCCAAATCTTGCCCGGAAATATCCACCAAAGCGGCATCAATGCCATCGACGGATGTACCACTGATTAAACCAATGACTTTCATTTTGTTGTTGGTTATTAGCACCCAAGGGGAACGTTTACCCGCTAGTTTACTGTTTTTTTGTTATTAGTTATTAGTTATTGGTTATTAGCGATTAAGGGGCAGTCGGCAATCGGCAATTGGCAGTAGTTTTGGGCAGTGGGCAATCGGCAATCGGCAGTTGGGGGGAGTAGAGATTTATGCCTCTCCAAAGATGTCAGAAACTTTAGCTGTTATTGGTTGTCCGTCACAATTCCAATTTCTTCCCCACTCTCCCCACTCCTCCCACTCTTCCCCCTCTCCAAAACTGATGACTGATGACTGTTGACTGATAACTGAAAATCCCCCTCTCCCCACTCCTCAATCCTCCCCATAACCTCGCATCATTCCCTGAGTCCCCTGTTCCCTTCCCATACCATCATCCAAATCCCCGGCTTTCTCAAACAGTGCCGTTGCTAAGTCTACTCCCGGTAATTTCTGTTGGGACGCTTGAGCGGAGGCGAGGACGAGACGCAAATCTTTGAGGATATGTTTAATCGCAAAACCGGGATTATAGTCATTTTCCGCAATTTTCGGTCCTAAATTGGCTAATGCCCAAGAACCCGCCGCTCCGCTACCGCAGACTTCGACGATCAGGTTGGGGTCAATCCCTTGTTTCTGTGCTAGTAATAAGGCTTCGCATAAGCCTACCATGTGTAAGGAACAGAGTACCTGATTGCACATTTTTACCCCTTGGCCGCTGCCCACAGAACCGCACAAATGGATATTTTGACCCATAGCTTCAAAATAAGGCTGACAGGCTTGAAAATCGGCAGTTTCACCTCCAGCCATAATTGTCAGCGTGCCGTTTTTTGCGCCAATATCGCCGCCAGAAACTGGGGCATCTAGAAAGCGCAAGCCTTGGTTTTGTAAGGATTTCGCGATCGCGCGGGCGGCTTCGGGGCCAATGGTACTCATATCAACAATAACCGCGTTTTTCGGGGCGTAGTGAATCGCGCCATCACTTCCCAGCAACACTTCTTCGACATCGGGAACGTCCCCCACACAAGTAAAGATAAAATCGGCGTGGGCTGTAGCTGCGGCGATGGTTTCGGTAATGATTGCTCCTCCGTCGGCGGCAATTTTGACACCGGGACGAGTGGGAGTACGGTTCCAAGCTTTGACGGGAAAGCCTGCTTTGGCAAGATTTGCTGCCATATAGCCTCCCATTAAGCCTAATCCGAGAAAGGCAATTGGTTTTTGATTCATCAAAACCTCAAATCTTTTGATGGGTCAAAGTTCATTATCCCCTCCTCTTTCCCATCTTTACCTTATTGCTTGCTGCGGTGCTGCCTCAAAGCCGCTAAACTAGGAAAATATCAGTTTGGGAGGGGAAATTATGCGCGATCGCGATCGCCAAGTTATATTTAAACTCGCTGAATATGCCGCGATCGCGGCCACCACTGCTGGGATTATCATTAGTTTTGTCGTCAATCAAAGTCTGTATGCCTTGATTCCCTTAGCGATTTGGTTGCTGATTGGCTTTCTATACCGTCAATATTTAGCTCAACAAGTCCGTCGCTGTTACCGCGAAATTAGTGAAGTTCGCGAACATTCAGACCAACTATTGCCTTTAACTGCCCAACTATCAGCCCCAGAGAGCGTCAAAACTCATACTGCTCCTTCTCAAGCCGACATTCAGCAGTTACAAAACACTTTAGTCAAACTTGAAGCCGACCTGCACAATTCTCAAGAGCAACAGCAAGACATCTTGCGCCAAGAATCCCAATACATGAGCCAAATAACTCAACTCCAAGAACAAGTGCAGCAACTGGCTCAAAATGGCGTTAAATCCCAAGACTGGACTCAGGGGCGATCTCAGCTTCAACAACGCCTCGAACAAGTAGAAATGGCCTTGGGAATTGTCCCAGAAGTTGCCCCTAAATCCCCCGAATTGCCCTTTAAAAAATCGAGTCAATCGCTGGAAAATCCCGGTTTTTCCAGAAGCTTTGGTGCAAAAGCGGAAGCGAACTCCGACGAACCTCTCCAGGGAAATGCTGCCAACTTAGATGATTTTCTCGATATTGTAGATCGTGACGTAGAAGACGAAGACTTAATCGAAGCGGAATTGCAAAAAGAAGCATATCGCAACAATGTACCCCCTCGATAGCGCCTTTTCTGAGTCCTAGTCAATCGGCTATGTTGACGACTCCCACCGTTAAGCTCCTCTCGTCGCTGTAACGGGGGATTCTTTGTTCGCAGAGGGTACTTGCTCAGACAGGATTTCTCCTGAAAAAGTAGCGGTATCCTCTCCTAAAGCGTTTAGGCTATCTTGTAGCCAAGTTCCCGAATGCCCTGCGGTACTTAAT
>JAWQFT010000113.1:0-17218 GCA_035968055.1 Jaaginema sp. PMC 1080.18
TAACTGGTAACTGGTAACTGGTAACTGGTAACTGGTAACTGGTAATTGGTAATTGCTCAAAATTACCACTACTGCCGATTGCCGATTGCCGATTGCCGATTGCCGAATACTGTTGACTGTTGACTGTTGGCTGATGACTGAAAATAGCGATCGCGACTGACAAGACAGAAAGTACAGCACTTTTAGCGGGAGGGTTTGACAGAATTTTCATGGGGGGATTCGGAATCGTCCTCGGAGAAGTAGCGATGATAATAACTGTAAGAACTGGAGGTGTAATCTTTCGCACCGTTGGCAATTAGACCCAAGGCTGAAGATTGAGACACTTTGATATTGTCTAACACCTGTTTGAAAATGGTGCGTTCGGTACGACCCAGGCGCACCACCAACAGCATTCCGTCGGTGTGAGCCGCGAGGAATTTACCGTCTGCTAATCCTAACAAAGGTGGCGTGTCAAAGATAACGAGATCGAAAGATTCCCGGAACTTGGCAATCAAACTCCGCATTTTCTGGGAGGAGAGCAAGCGGGTGGGATCGGGGGGGATTTGTCCGGCGGTAAGAATGTAAAGATTATTTTCTGTGGGCGATCGCTGGATAATGTCGTTAATCTCTAAATCCGTGGAAATTGCATGGGATAAGCCCCAGACATTGGGCAAGTCGATCATGGCGTGAATTTGCGGGCGGCGCAAATCGGCATCCACCAGCAGCACTTTCTGCCCCATAGCGGCGGCGGCTTGAGCTAAATGCAAGGAGGTAGTGGATTTGCCCTCAAGAGGCATTGAGGAGCTAATTACCAGGGTTTGTAGGGGCGTATCGGGGTTGAGGAAGGCGAGGTTAGTGTTGAGGGAGCGGAAGGCTTCGAGGAACGGGGAGGCTCGATAACGGCGCATCATGGGCAAGACAGGAGTAGCTCGTTCGTCACCGCGACGCTCTTTGAAGTCTTTGCGGTGAGGGATAATCCCCAAAATGGGCAAGCGGACGCTTTCTTTGAGGTCTTCGACAGAGTGGAAACGGGCATCGAGTTTTTCGGCGAGGAGGGCTGCCCCTGCTCCTGCGAGTAAGCCAGCCACTAAGCCAATGAGCAAGCCTCTGGGTACATTCGGGGAAATGGGCAGAAAGGGTCGTCCGGGTTGCACGAGGATTTCCCAAGACATGGTGCGCTGGGCGGCTTCGATTTGCAAATCTTCTTGCACCGCGAGGAAGCGATTGAGGCTTTCGGTGGCGACTTCGAGTTGTCGTTCTAGGTCGGTGTAACGACGGGTGACGGTGGCCATTTCTTGGATGGAGGCTTTGGTTTCGGCTTCGGCTTGGGTGAGAGCGCGATCGCGGACTTGATAAATTTGTCGCTCGTTGGTAGCTTTAATCAGGTCTTGGGTGAGTTGCAAGCGAATGGGGTTGGGAGAGGCAGCCAAGGCTTCGGTACTGTCAGAGACGCTATTTGTACCGAGGACGGCGTTGGCTTCCTGACTCAACAAGGGCAGCAGTTTGTTACGTTTATTGGCCAGGGCTTGCACTTGGGGACTGTTGGGGGTGAAGCGAGCGGTTTCGATGGCAATTTCGGTTTCAATTTTTTGCAGTTCGTTGAGCAAGGCTTGGTAACGGGGGGCTTCGCTCAATGCCGCTACGGTCATGGCTTCTCCGAGTTCGAGGTCGAGTTGCCGTTGCAAGGATTCGTACAGGGAATTGGCTTCGCTGAGGCGAGCGCGGTTGTTTTGCTGTTCTTGTTTAATATTCATCAAACGGTCGGAAACAGATTTACTCTGGACTTCCGGTTCGATGAGGTTGTTGGCTTGGCGAAAAGCTTCAACTTGCGCTTGCAAGCGGTCTACCCTTTGTTGCAAAACGGGGAGTTGGTCTTCGACGAATTCGAGTCCTTTCTGTTTGCCCGTTTTTTGCTCTCGCTGGGAATAACGAATCAACTCAATGGCGAGTTGGTCGAGGACGTATTTAATGCGATCGGGATCGGTGTCGGTAAAGGAAATTTCGAGGATTTTGGTGGTATCGACGCGATACACGCCTAAGTTGCCCACAAGGTAGCCATAATCTACTTCTGGATAGCGTTCTTGGATTTTTTCGACGATGGGGTTGAGGACTGTGGGGCTGAGTAATACTTGAATCTGAGTGTCGTAGTCGAGAATAATCCCAGATTGTCCGGCGAGACGCTGGCTGAATTGGTCGAATTGTTCCTCGCTGGCAATGGGTTCGACGAGGAGGCGAAATTGACTTTGATAGCGGGGTTCTTCGTTGAGGACGCGGCCTCCTACCACCGCACTCACGGCTACTGTAACTGCGATGAGCAACAACCAACGACGACGAGCAATGGATAGAACTGCCCGTAGGTTTAGAGTTTCGTCCTCGTCTTTGGTAAAGCTGGGACTGTCTAGGGGGGTTTTGGGAGGTGGGTTTTTGCCGTTGGAGTTGGGAAACGGCGGTTGAGAGTTTGCGTTAAAGGCCATAGAACCCAAGAGTTACGTTGCTAAAAAATATTTAGGCAATTTTTTGAATGGCGATTGTGGAGAAGAAGACTAGCAATTGATTCAAATTGTAAGGCGGGATCGAGGGAATCAATCGATCAATATCATAACTTTCTCTTTGGCGACCCGGAAAAATTTAAGTAATTCCTGAGCTTTTTGTTACACTAACGAGCGTGATTTGACAGATTTTTGGGGATTGGTATGAGCGATCGCGCCCCGTCGGAGTTGATTATTGAGGCTGGCCGCACGGAACGGCATTATTGGGCGGATTTATGGCGCTACCGCGAGTTATTCTATTTTTTGGCTTGGCGGGATATTTTGGTGCGCTACAAGCAAACGGCGATTGGCATTGCTTGGGCGCTAATTCAGCCGTTTTTGACGATGATTGTCTTGACGGTGGTATTTGGTAAGGTGGCAAAGTTACCTTCAGAGGGCGTTCCTTATCCGATTTTAGTGTTCTCGGCGATGTTGCCTTGGCAGTTTTTTGCGAATTCTCTCTCGGCGTGTAGTAATAGTTTAATTACGAACGCGAATTTGATTTCTAAAATTTATTTTCCGCGTTTGATTGTGCCTGCAAGTGCAGTAGTAGTAAGTTTTGTGGATTTTCTGGTCGCTGGCATGATTTTGTTGGGGTTGATGGCTCGGTATAACTTTGTTCCGAGTTGGCGCATTTTGTGTTTGCCTTTGTTTGTGGCGATCGCGGCGGCAGCGAGTTTGGGGGTAGGGTTATGGTTGGCTGCTCTCAATGTGCGCTATCGCGATGTCCGCTATATTGTGCCGTTTATGGTACAGTTTGGCCTTTATATTTCCCCAGTGGGTTTTAGCAGTAGTGTGATTCCCGAACGCTGGCGGTTATTATACGGGCTGAATCCTTTGGTGGGGGTGATTGATGGCTTTCGTTGGGCGATCTTGGGGGGTCAGTCCGATCTTTACTTGCCGGGGTTTATACTCTCTCTAGGCTTACTGGCGGTCTTACTCATCAGTAGTGTGTGGTATTTTCGCAAGGTAGAGCGCACGTTTGCGGATGTGATTTAAAAAAGTGCTGTGATGCCCGAAACTGTGATTCAAGTCGAAAATTTAGGTAAAAAATACGTTATTGGTCGCCAACAATCGCAAAATTTGGGCTTGCGTCATGTTCTCGATCGCGGTTTGCGATCGCTTTTGCGTTTTCAGCCCGGACAGAAAACAGTATCCCCTAAAACTGAGGAGTTTTGGGCGCTGCAAGAGATCAATTTTACAGTGCAACAGGGCGATCGCGTCGGTATTATCGGTCGCAATGGGGCAGGAAAATCGACATTACTTAAACTCCTCAGCCGCATCACTGACCCTACCACAGGTCGCATTAGTCTCAAAGGCCGCGTCGCTAGTTTGTTGGAGGTGGGAACGGGTTTTCATCCTGAATTAACAGGTCGAGAAAATATTTATCTCAACGGCGCAATTTTGGGCATGAGTCGGGTGGAAATTCAGCGCAAATTTGATGAAATTGTGGCGTTTGCCGAAGTGGAAAAGTTCCTCGATACCCCCGTGAAACGCTATTCTTCAGGAATGTATGTCCGTCTGGCTTTTGCCGTTGCTGCCCATTTAGAACCGGAAATATTGGTAGTAGATGAAGTTTTAGCAGTAGGAGATGCTCAGTTTCAAAAGAAGTGTTTGGGCAAAATGGAAGATGTGGGCAAAGAAGGCCGCACCGTGATTTTTGTCAGTCACCAGATGGGGATGATTAGTCAGTTGTGCAGTCGGGCTTTTTTACTCAATCGCGGTCAAATTGTGGGTTCGGGATCGCCTCTTGAAATGATTAATCTTTATATGAGCGATCTGACTTCTGGAGATAATAATATTTGGCGACGCGATCGCACTCAATTGTCTAAATCTACTTCAGAAATTTATATTAATCAAGCCACAACGAGCAATAGCCCCGGTCAAGTTACTTCTGAGTTTGGTCATGATGATGCTATTACTTTAAATCTTCATCTTCAGATTGACCAATGGTGCGAAGATGCCATTATTAGTGTTGCAGTGAAAAATAGCAAAGGCTACAAGATTTTTACGACGGAACGCTCTATTCAAGAGTTAAATCCCAACGCAACAGAATTTACAGTTAATGTTAAAATCCCTGAATTATTGCTCACTCCCGGACAATATTCTTGTTTAGTTGCCGTTCATATTCGTAATGTTAGAATACTCGATTTGATTGACGATCTTTGCGTTTTTACAATTACAGATTTAGGTTCAGAATTTGCTTTTTACGAAGGCTTGGATTATGGCTGTATTTTTGTTGATTGTGATTGGTATTTAACGCAATTAGCTCCTTTAAAATAATGCTACAAAGTCGTTTTTTAGCTAAAGTTAAATTTTTGAACGAGGCTTTACAGTTAATTGCTTTATCTTCTTGGTATCGCCTCAAAGCTAGTTCTGATTTACCGGGTAAAGTTTTTGATGATTTTGGTCGTAAATTTGCCTTTAGCTGTTTATTACATCGGGACTGGGGGCGGTTTTTAGAATTATTTTGCAATCCTGTTAATAATGTTCGCTATTTTGAGTTTGACTTTTGTTATCATTCGGTTTCTTGGTCAAAAATTCAAAGTTATTTAGATGTTTCGTCACCGCGTTTATTTTTTTTATATCTCTTAAAAAAATATCCTCATCTTGAAAGTGAATTGATTAATTTGGATACCAGAGATTTAGCAGAAACTCAGCAATATCTTAAATTTTTGACCAGTCCCGCTAAGATTAATTTGGCGGCTTATGATGCAACTCAATTACCTTATGCGGATGAGAGTTTTGATATAATTACCTCTATTAGCGTCATCGAGCATATCCCCAATCAAGGTGATTCTCAAGCGGTTCGGGAGTTATGGAGAGTATTAAAACCGGGTGGAAAGCTATTGTTAACTGTACCTTGTCTTAAAAATTATTATGAAGAATGGCGAAGCACTGATAGTTATAATTTAGGCACGGTACAAAACCAGGAGAAACTATACTTTTTTCAACGCTTTTATGATTTCAAAAATCTTGAAGATCGCATTATTAATATTGTAGGAAAAGAACCCAGTTACAGGCAATATTTTGGTGAAAAAAAGATGGGGATTTTTGACTCTTATATTCAAGCTTGGTCTGAAAAGGGAATTTGGGAAACGGTTAAAGATGCTTATTATATTACCCAGAATTATCAATATTTTGCCAATTTAGAAGAAACTATTGGTGTATCAATTTGTGGTTTGGTATTTGAAAAAGAGTAGCCATGTTGTTTTCTGATTTCTCAAAAAAAGACTGGAATACTGCGATCGCTCAATTTTTTTATGATGGTTATATTCAGCAAAGTTATAATACTTTTTTTGACCGTCTCAAAGCACGTTTCTTTAATAAATTATTTACTTATTTGAGTACAACTTCCGATCCTTTAATTCAGTATAAAATTGGCGATCGCGTTTTGTGGCTGCCTTTTTCTCACGAACTTCCTCGCATCAAAAAAGGTTATCCTCATTATGCCGAAAATTTGGTTAGATTAGTACAAACGATTGAAGAAGATTATCCTAATTTAAGATTAATAGACGTGGGGGCAAATATTGGAGATTCTGTGGCTTTAGTTCAGCAAGTTTCTCAGATTCCAATTTTATGTATTGAAGGCGATCGCCGCTTTTTTGAAATTCTTAGTCGTAATACGGCCAGCCTACCACAGATTGACATTTCCCAAGTTTATTTGGGAGAAAAAAACACCACAATTCGGGGTCAAAGTCAGCAACAACGAGGCACAGCCAATATTACTTTACAAGGAAATGACTGTATCGCTATTAAGACTTTGGATAGTTTACTCGAAGATTTCCCAACGTTTCAGCAATCTAAAATTTTGAAGATTGATACGGATGGGTTTGATGGTAAAGTGTTACGGGGAGCTAGAAGTTTTTTACAAGCAACGCAACCCATTTTGTTTTTTGAATACGATCCCTTTTCTTGGAGTCAGCAAGGCGATCGTAGTTTGGACATTTTTCAGTATTTGAGCGACCTTAATTACCAGTATTTTTTATTTTATGATAATTTTGGCGATTTGCTGCTATCAACTGAATTTGATTTTAGTATATTCAAAGATATTCATCGCTATTTTTTAGGTAAATTTAGCCAAAAGTATTGCGATGTTTGTGCTTTTAGCTCTCAAGATAAAAATAGTTTCCTTAGATTTAAAGAACATGAAATCGAATTTATTGAAAATAAGCACTTAAAGTTGATGACCGAAAATGCAAATATTTTATGATGGCTATATTTACAAAATACAAGGGATTGGCGGTGTTGCTCGTTATTTTTCTAATTTAATTTCTCAGCTTCCCCCAAATTATAAACCTGCTTTAGCTGTTAATCAAAACCCTGCTGCCATTTATCCTTCTCATCCTAACTTAAAAATTTTTCAGTATAACTACTTGGGTTTACAACCGAGTCGTATTTCCGCTTGGTTTGAACCTTATTATTTTCAGTGGTTTACTCAGCACAATCAGGTGGATTTGTGGCATTTAACTTATTATCAAATTTTGACTCAAACTCCCTTAAAACGTATTAAGTGTCCGTGGGTTATTACAATTCACGATATGATCCACGAACTATTTTCTAAACAAATCGATCCCGATGGAAAACAAGCCGCAGCTAAAAAAGAAGCTATCTTAGGATGTGACGCGATATTTTGTGTTTCTGAGAATACCAAAAGGGATTTACTACACTATTATCCCTCGGTTGCTGACAAAGTTTTTGTAACTTATCTGGGGGCTGAAAATCCTGCACAATCTTCTTTTGACAGTCAAGACTTTGTTACTACAGAATCTTATTATTTATATGTCGGGGGACGTTGGTTTTACAAAAATTTTGGAGGATTAATAACTGCCTTTGCGAAGGTTTCTACTTTACTGCCTAATGTTAAGTTATATGTGGTAGGTCAAGCTTTTAATCAAGAGGAACACAAGCAAATTGCTGAGTTAAACTTAACTGATAAAATTACAGTTTTCTCGCAAATAACCGATCGAGATTTAGCTGCACTATATCGTAATAGTCTGGCATTAGTTTATCCTTCTTTATACGAAGGCTTTGGTCTTCCTCCCTTAGAAGCTATGGTTAATGGTACACCAGTTATTACTTCCAAGTGTTCGAGTATTCCTGAAGTGGTGGGAGATGCAGGAATATTAATCGATCCTCGATCTTCTCATGATTTAGCTGAAGCTTTATTATTAATTTATAACCATCCCTTAGAACGAGAACGTTTGAGGGCGCAGGGCTATAAACGTGCTAAGTTATTTAGTTGGGAACGTTTAACTGAAAAAACTTTAAAAGTCTATAAAAGCTTAGTTTAAATTAATAACAATGCCAATTTGTTTTTCAAAAATCACCCTTAAAGATTTACCTCCTCCCCCTCCAGAAAAGTCGGGATGGCCTTGGACAGAACAACCCCTACTTTTAGAATCTCAAAGACAAGATTGGCCGCGAATTAGTATTGTTACTCCCAGTTATAATCAAGGTCAATTTATTGAAGCAACTATTCGCTCGGTTTTACTACAAGGTTATCCTAATTTAGAGTTGATTATTATTGACGGTGGCAGTACCGACAACACTTTAGAAATTATTAAAAAGTACGATCCTTGGATTGCTGTTTGGATTAGCGAACGCGATCGCGGTCAATCAGATGCTTTGAATAAAGGGTTCAAACAAGCAACCGGGAAGTTAATTGGTTGGCAAAATTCTGATGATATTTACAACCCCAATGCTTTTTATTATGCAGCCCAAACGTTAGTAGAAAACCCTAAAACAAATGTAGTTTACGGCAATATTAATTTTGTGGATGAATCGGGAAAACTTATTGAACCTTATCCCATTACTGAAGCAAAAATTGAAAATATGATTCCCTATTCTGGAATTTGCAACCATTCGGTTTTTTATACAGATAAAATTTTCAAAGATAACAATTATATTAATGATTCTCTACGTCATTGTATGGATCAAGAGTTTATTTTGAGACTGATAGCGAAGGGATACCAATTTAGTTATAATTCTAATATTGTTGCCAATTGGCGTATTCACAACGAAGCAAAATCTACCAGACAAATGTTATTTTGGGCTGAGGAAGCATTTCAGCTTTGCGAACAAGTTTACCACAATACGAACTTAGATACTGAAGTTAGAGCCAAGGCTAAAGCGTGTTTGTACGGCTTATGTCGGGATAATTTCGGTAAGTTGAGATTGCCTCTTTTTCGTCATACAGTACAGCAGTTAGTTCGCCATTTCGGCTTCAGGGGTTTAACATCAGAGTTAGCGTTTAAATATGTAATTTCTGGTTTGGGAGTAGCAATTTTACAAAGTTTGAAAAGTATTAAACAAACGATACAAAAAAACTGAGATAGATGTATGGTTAACTGGGGTTATCGGGTTGCGAGACTACAAGGAAAATATAATCGTTGGCAGTATTATCAAAAGATACAGTCCCAAAAACTTTCTCCGATTCCTACTCAAAGAAAAGTTACAGCTTTGATTTATGCGTTGTCTTGCGAACGAGATTTACCAGAACAAGTTGCAAGTATTCGTTCTTTTCTTACTCATGTTGGTATTCCCCAACAGTTTTTTGTGATTTCTGATGGCAGTTATACACCTCAAAGTTGTGAGTTTTTACAAGCAATTCATTCTTGCGTTCGAGTTATCGATTTAAAGCATTTTGCTAAGGTCAATTTGCCTTCTTTAGTATATCGTTATGCTGAACTTAATCCTATGGGAAAAAAGTTGGCGACATTGCTTTCTCTCCCTAATGATGAAGTCGCGTTATATGTAGATTCAGATATTTTGTTTTTTCCCGCAGCTTGGGATTTAGCCCGATTAATTGAAGATAATAAAACGGTTGCATATTATCTTCCCGATGAGACTCAAGCTTTGGATAATCGGTTAATTAAAAGCAATACTGAGATGGAAAAGCCAATTAATGGGGGATTTGTTATTTTCAAAAAAATGCTAGATTGGTCAATTGCGATGCAACGCTTTCTGGAATTAAATGCCGCTCCTAACTATTTCAGCGAGCAAACGATGTTACACTTAACGTTACATCATAATGACGCGATCGCGCTAAATTCTCAACAGTATATTATGCGACGAGATGATGAGTTTGTTTATCGCGATCGCTATGCGGACGATCGCATTATTTTACGGCATTATGTAAGTCCTATTCGTCATAAGTTTTGGTGCAATTGGCAATATTTAGTTTGATATCGAAAGGGATATAAGCATGAGTAAACCATTACACATTTTGATGATGCTGCATATCCCTTGGACTCGTAATTTAGGAGGGTCTAGAGTACAGTTGGAAATTGCTGATGAGTTACAAGAGTTGGGTCATCGAGTCACAAAGTTTGATTATCACGATGCATTTCCTGGCAAAACTTCGTCAATTATTCGAGAAATTGTACGACCACCTTTTTTTGAAAAAGCAAAAATTTTTGTACAAGCTTACGGTCATCAATTTGATGTTATTGACGCACATCAAGGGAATTTACCTTACAGTAAATCGCAGTTAAACTTTCAGGGTTTATTAATTGCTCGCTCGGTAGGATTGTATGCTTTTTATGAAGACTTTGCTCGTCGCGAAAAACAGCAGTATTCTCAAACAAGTTTAAAAGTTAAGCTTTATCAAAGTCTTTTGTCCATGCGTCAGCAAAAGGAACTAAAAGCCTGTCCTCCCAGTTTACAGTTTTGCGATTTAATTAATGTTCCTAATCAAGATGAAAAAAGGTATGTTGAGCAGGTTTTAGGGTATTCGCAAAAGTGCCATGTTTTTCCTTTTGGACTTTCAAAAACTAGACAAAAAGCTTTGAGTCAGAATGCACTAGCCGCAGCCCAACGTTTGCAGAACCAAACTGTAGCTTTTGTTGGAACTTGGGGAGTGAGGAAAGGGTCAAAAGATTGGGCTAAAATTATTACGAAAATTCAGCAAGTTTGTCCTAACACGCGGTTTTTATTTCTAGGGACGGGGTTATCGCAAAAGGCAGTTTTGACGGATATGAAGGATGTTGATTGTCGCTGGATTGAGATTGTACCGTCTTATGAAAGCGAGGCGTTACCACAGTTGTTGAGTGGGGTAACGGTGGGAGCTTTTCCTAGTTATATTGAAGGTTTTGGTTTTGCCGTTTTAGAAAAGTTAGCGAGTGGCATTCCTACAGTTGCTTATGATGTACCTGGTCCGCGAGAAATGCTAAATTTGTTTAATTCTGAAATGATGGTCAAAGCCGGAGATGTGGAGGCATTTAGCCAAAAAGTTATTGATTTTTTGCAATTAAATTTAGTAGAATATAGCTTATTAGCTGAGGATTGTTTTAAAGTAAGTCAGCAATTTTCTTGGGCTAAGATTGCTCGCGATACTCTAGAAGTATACCAGCAATATTTAACACTAAAAGTAAGAAAATAAGGGGTGTATGGTTCATTTCGTATCTGTCCCAAAATTGAGTATTGCTTTAGTAACTCGCAATCGTGCAGAACAGCTAAATTGTTGTTTAGAAAGCGTGCGATCGCAAAAAATCCAACCCTGGGAAATTGTGGTATCGGATGATTCAACAGAGGAAGAGTCTTTTAAAACGGCACAAGTGGCTCAAAAATGGGGCTGTCGTTATCTCCGGGGACCGCGACAAGGTTTATATGCTAATCGCAATTTCGCGGCTTTGGCTTGTCAGGGAAGCCATGTACGCACGATGGATGACGATCATATTTTACCTCCAGGTCATTTAGAGTTGTGCGAGGCGGCGATCGCGATTGACCCGGAGGCAATTTGGACGACGGGAGAAGTGGGTTTTGTCAATCAGCAATTTTCGGGAGAAGCCGCAACGGCTCAACAATTGTGTCCGGCTGGAGTGGGTGCAATGGTAACAGATTTGGATGATAACTGGGCAATTGCAGATGGTTCGACGATTTATCCGCGTGTTATTTTTGAGCAGGGATATCGCTTGTTAGAGGACTATCGTTATGGGTCGAGTTATTTAGAGTTTGGGGCTTATTTATATTATCGAGGCTTTCGCAGTCGCTGTATTCGAGGAGCTTATGTGGAGCATTATGCGGATTGTACAACAGTGAATCGTTACGATTCTGAAGCGGTAGAAAGTTGGTTTTTCGCGAGTTTGTGTTATAACCTTTATTTTAAAGTTAATTATGCTTTGGCAATCAAATATATTGCTGCTTATTCTTGGCGATTAAGAAGGGTAAGAAGACCAAGAAAAATATTACAAAATTTGTTACAACGAGCTAAAAAACGCTGGCAAGATTAGGAGTTATGGTAGGGAAAATTACCAGACAATTTAATTTGATTTTACGTTCGGGTTTCCATTATTATCGCATGGCAATGGTAAAGCCACCATTCTGGATTTGTTTGCGAGGAAAATGCGATCGCGTCGCGGCTGAAGATACCTTGGGAGCAACAACGATTTATTGTGAGGTGATTGTTGAAGATTGTTACGATATTTTAGGCTGGGCGCGATCGCACTCTCCTCAAGTTATTGTTGATATTGGGGCAAATATTGGCTTATTTAGTCAGATGTGTAGTATGGTGTTTCCTGAAGCCCAAATTTATGCTTATGAGCCTCATCCTGAAGCTTTGAAATGGTTGCGACAAAATGCTCAAAATAAACAGATAACAGTGGTAGAAGGTGCAGTGAGCAGTCAGTCGGGGGAGTTACGGTTGGATTTGGGAGAGGATTCTACTATTGCTCAAGTTAGCCCAATGGGGCAATTTGCGGTCAATAAAGTTGATATTGCTACCCTGGCTGAGAATCAAGAAATTGATTTTTTAAAAATGGATTGTGAAGGGTCGGAGTGGGATATTTTGCAGGATGAGAGTTTGTTACAACGCACTCAGTTTTTTTGTTTGGAATATCATCTCAGCAAGCAGCAAAGTTTAGCTGATTTGAAGCTTCTGATTCAGCGAGGTCAACATCAAGTAACCCGGATAAAACCTCAACCAGGATGTCAGGATTTTGGGGTGCTTTGGTCGATGCGTCAGGATTAATTTTTTGAGGATTATAGGTTGAACAGTTTGGGTTGATTTATGCAATTATTCCCTGGCAAATCTTTAAAACGAATGGGGCGTTTGGGTTGGGATTGGTTGATTCAAAATTTAGTGAAATGGCGAAGTCAACAAGTAGGAAAACCTTTGCCTTTGCCAACATCGCCTCTCTCGCTCTTTATTTTAAGGAATAACGATCTTGGGGATTTGTTAGCGATCACGCCATTGTTTGAAGCCTTACGCGATCGCTTTCCCGATACTAAGATAGCTGTGGGGGTGGGAGACTGGAATCGCGAGACGTTAAAACACAATCCTTATATTGATGAAATTATCTCAATTAATGCGCCCTGGTTTAATAAAGTTATGCCTCGGCAAAGTCTTTTAAGTAAATTAAATTATCTGGCTTTTTCCCCTGAAATTCAAGCATTACAGCAACAACGATTTGATTTGGGAATTGACGTTTTGGGTAGTTCTTGGGGAGCATTATTATTACTACAAGCAGGTATTCCTTATCGATTGGGAATGCAAGGGTTTGCAGGAGGAGAAGCAGCAATGCAAGGGGTTACGATCTATAATCCTCAAGAGAGGGTTGGAAAGTTGGCTCTCCGTTTTGCGGAATTGTTAGGAGGAAAAAGCTTACCTGATTACCGTCCGCAAATCTTTTTAACTCCTCAAGAAAGGCAAGCAGGAGTAGAATTGTGGCAGCAGAGTCAAGATAAATTACGATTAGCGATCGCACCCGGTTCGGGGTTGGAAAAAAAGTATTGGCCGATTAATTTTTATCAAAAGTTGTTGACATTATTAACGCAAGATGATAGCCTCGCGATCGCGATTGTGGGAGGAAAAGGCGATCGCGCAGCCGGAAAAAAATTACAACAAGGAAATCCTAAAATTCGGGATTTGACGGGAAAAACGAGTTTGAGAGAGACATTTGCGCTCATTGCTGCTGCCGATCGCGTAATTTGTAACTCTAGTATGATATTGCACGTTGCTGCGGCTTTTGACAAACCAACAATCGTGTTGCTGGGGGAGGCATTTCCTTCAAGAAAGGAACACGATGCACAATGGGGCTACGATCGCGGTTACTATAGCTTAGGAAAGGAATGCACTCAGGGCGATCGCATTGCCACACCCGACGAGGCGATCGCTTTGTGGCAAAAAATTCGCTAATGTTCAAACCTACTCCCCAGCCCTCTTTCTCGGAAATCCTTGGCGTAGCGATCGCCTTGTTGCTGCTGCATGGGATAATGGGTCTGGCTTTAATGCCGCTTCCCCATCTGGATTTAATCACATTTGGCGAACCCGCTTTACTTTTAGCCACAACAGGGAAAATTGCGGCTCCTGGGGCGCAATATCTCGATTTAACTTATGTTTTGGGCAGTTATTTCTATCCGCCGGGCTATATCGTCATTTTAGCGGCTTGGCTTAAGGTCTTCGGAACGGGTGTGGGGTCTTGGTTAGGCTATACTCACGTTGTCCACGCTTTGTATTTATTGGGGCTGTGGCTGCTGTTACGTTGTCGTTTGGGCTGTGGCTTCTTTATCGCGAGTTTAGCGACTCTATCCGGGTTTCCTTACTTTAGCTACGGACGACCGGATTTGACTTCCCTGCTGTTCGGGGTAATGGCGTGGTTGTTACTCCCCGATACCTTACAATGGCGCAGAGTCGGAGGGGTAGGAATCTTACTGGGAATCGCTGTTTTAGTATCGCCTCCCTTTGGTCTCAGTTCTAGTATTGCGGTGGGGGGATTTTACTTGTTGCGAATCGGAAGTCGCGGGAAACAGCAGTTTCTCAGTTTTTTAGGGTTAGCTGGCATTGCGATCGCCACATTTCTCGGCCTCTGGGCTTTAATTTTAACCTGGCAAGATGCTTGGGGGTTTGGCTTGGAGCAATTTCGGGTTCATGCGGCAAATCGTGGTGCAGACCTCAATACTTGGCCGCAACCGCCCCTTTTATACGGTATTGCTTTTATAGGCTTGCCTTTACTTGCTTTTACGCTGATTCCTGCCCTGGTAACTAGCCTGCAAAATCCCCTGGCATTTCGACAAATTCCTGGGGCGATCGCGCTTTCTTATTTAGCTAGTATTAGTTTATGGTTTAGTCTCAGTAAAAGTGCGTTACTGATGTCTGGCTATCACCTTTTATTGTTAGCTAGACCCGTTTTTCATGGGGTTTGGGTCAGCAGTCGCCAACAGTTACGTCTGGTCGCGATCGCTATTCTTATAGGGTTTAGTACCATTAACTTCTACTTTTATAAAGACGATTTTCTCGCTTTTAACAGTCACCCCTATACCGCTTATCACACAATAGCGGCATTAAACTTTCCTCCCAACGCGATCGCTCTAATTGATAGTCCCTTTTTTCCACTTTTGTATCGACCTGGAAAAACTTTAAACTACTTTACAACCATCCAGGAAAATGCCTGGCAACGTTACCGTAACTCAACCCACCCCGATGTTTTAGCCCAATTGCCCCAAGGTGCAGCAACTCAACCCCCCGTAGCTGATGTTATTGTGGTTTCCGCTTTAACCCTTTCTCGTAATGCTTTACCCGACCCGGAATGGTACAGTTTAGCGAGTCCCGCTACTCTCACTATTCCCCGCTTGGAGATTTTCGGTAAAACTATCGAATATCCTCAAAATCCCTTACAACCTTACATTTTTTACCGCATCAAATGAGCGATCGCGTGATTCAAATCGTCCCTACCTTACCTCCAATCGTTGACGGTTTGGGGGATTACGCCCTCAATTTAGCTCGTCAACTGCGGCAAAGTCAGATTGAAACTGAGTTTATTGTAGGCGATCCTGAATGGCAAGGCGATCGCTGTGAGGATTTTAAAGCCACAGTCCTAACGCGACGATCTGCGTCAGATTTACTAGCTTTATTACCCCGCGATCGCCCCATTTTACTCCATTACTCCGGCTACGGTTACGCCAAAAGAGGTGTTCCTCAATGGTTAATTTCCGCGTTACAGCAACGTCGTGAAAACCATCTCGTCACCATGTTTCACGAAGTCTACACCTACGATCGCGGCCCTTTTTGGAGTAGTTCTTTTTGGCTTTCTCCCCTACAAAAACAATTAGCTAAACAGTTAATTCAAAGAAGCGATCGCCTCGTCACCAATCGCGAAAGCTATGCCCAACTTATCCAACAACTCAGCCCTCAACCCCATCTTAATGTTACCGTATTACCTGTTTTTTCTAACTTAGGCGAACCTAAAGTTTTAAAGCCCCTCCAACAACGCCAACGTCGCTTAATTATTTTGGGTCATCGCAACACCCGACAGCGTACTTATACTCAATATTCCGAACAATTGCAACAAGCTTGTCAAGCCTTAAACATTACTCAAATTTACGATATTGGTAAGCCTTTAGAAGAAGATATCCAAAGTATTTCTCCCTGTCCCGTTATCAAAATGGGGGTAACTCCCGCAACTCAAATTAGCGAAATTATGCAAGATGCGATCGCGGGTTTTTTGAGTTTTCCTCCCCCAGAATATTTGGGTAAATCTAGTATTTTTGCGGCTTACTGCGCTCACGGTTTAATTCCTATCCTGGCGAATGCAAGCCCTTTCCCAGTCGAAGGTTTGGTTTCGGGCATTCACTATTGGGTTGCTCAAAAACATCCCTTATTAGAGTCAACAATAATAACAATTCGAGATAATGCGCTTTCTTGGTATAACAGTCACAATCTAACTCAACAGCAATCTATTTTTACCACATTATTAACTCAATTAAAATAAAGAAAATGCTTAATTCCCGAATTCTAAAATTTTGGCTTGCGGTTATTTTTCCTATTGTTATTTTTTGGTTAATTCTCTATAGCTTGGGTTACCCTCTTCCCTATCCTGACGATCTTTTCTTTACAGGGGCTGCGATAAATTTAGCCAAAGGTGGAGACTTCGTAAATCCTTTATTATCTCAGTGGTCAGTGCAAACCGCAGAACGCTTTTTTGTGCAACCTCCTTTTCATTCCTATGTTTTGGCAGCTTGGCTAAGTTTAGTAGGAATTAGTACCCAAAGTTTACTCTTTTTTCAATGTCTTTGTTATATCACCTTTTCAATTTTTGTAGCTTTGATTTTACGACAATATCGTATTCCTTTTGGGGGAATTTATGCTGTTATTGTATGTTTTGCCGCTTGGATGTTTTCGGTAGGTCTTCGACAAGATACTCTAGGAATGGTATTTTTAGCTATTGGCCTTTGGTTTCTCCTGCGCGATCGCGTTTTCCGTTATTTTTGGGGCTTTTGTTTTTTAGGGGCATTTCTTCTTACTACTCCTCTCGCGATCGCCTATGCGCCTATTTTGGGAATAACAGTTTTATGGACGAATGTAAAAACTTATCCCGGTAATTTCAAAAATTATCTACTGCCTCGTTTTGGAGCTTTATTATTAGCGATCGCTGCTATTTTTTTACTATTTCTATGCGCTATTCATTTTCAACTCAGTCAATTTTTTGCCGATTTATTGTGGCACGCTTCTTTGCGTCGTAGTACCTGGCTACAAGCTATTTCTGGTGCTTTATGGACATTACAAGTGGGCTATGGCGAAATTATATATGGTTCGGTTTTTCTCTTATTTACGGTACTCTTAATACTGCTTTTTGGGCAATGGCAAAATAATACGAAACAATTAAAAACAATAGTTTTTAGCCTGAGTTTATGTATGATTGTCAACGTTTTTGCTTATTCAAACAGCGTTACGGGGATTTTCTTATTTTTTCTGTGGGTTAATATTATTATTA
>JAWQFT010000114.1:0-17017 GCA_035968055.1 Jaaginema sp. PMC 1080.18
GGTTGTTGGTTGTTGGTCACAATGCCAATTTCTTCCCACTCCTCCCCCTCCTCCCACTCCTCCCACTCTCCCCCCTCTTTCCCAACTGCCTACTGCCCACTGCCCACTGCCCTTTTCCTACTAATCCTCTGTCTCCTCTCCACCAGTTGCACCCCCCTACGTCAACCGGAAATCCTCAGTGGGGGGCTAAACAGCAATGTAGCCGACGAAGCCCCAGCGTATAGTAGCGACGGGCGTTATCTGGCATTTACTTCGGATCGTAACGGCCATCGCGATATCTTTTTGTACGATTTACAACAGCGTCAACTGGTGACTCTCCCTAATCTCAATCGCCGGGATTCTGCCCAAGACCAGCCGACATTGAGTACAGATGGGCGTTATCTGGCTTATGTGTCCACTGAGCGCGGAAAAACCGATATCTTAGTATATGACCGGGTAACGGCGCGATCGCAACTCTTGACAGGCAATGTACGCGGTACGGTAAGTCATCCAACGATTAGCGGGGATGGAACTTCGGTGGCTTTTCAAACGACCCAACTGGGTCAGTGGAACATTGCGATAGTAGAACGCGACTAATGGGTTATCAAATTGCGGATATTTGAGAGAAACCGTTGTAATAAAAAGTACAATTTTCAGGCGATAGAGCAGTAGTAATATTAAACAAAATTGATTGATGAGGTGTTGGCGGATGTTAAATTGGGCAAATCGAGGTAGTATTATCGCGATCGCGTCATTGGGTTTAAACCTAACAGTGGGGATGCTGTCACCCGAAATCTTCGCACCCATAAGTGCGGTTCAAGCCCAAGACCAAGAAGAACGCACCAACATTCGCGTCTACGAAGCTGCAAGTCCAGCAGTGGTTTCTATTGAAGCGGCTAACACGAGTGGTAGTGGCAGTATTATTACCTCTGACGGTTTGGTTCTTACCAATGCCCACGTTGTCCAAGGCAGTAACACCGTAACTGTTATCTTAGCCGACGGTCGGCGTTTATCGGGAAATGTGATTGGTTTTGGCGAAAGAGGTTTGGATTTAGCTATGATTCGCCTGCGTGGGGCGCAAGGCTTGCCCACAGTTCGTCTTGCTACTCCAGGGTCGGTTAAAGTCGGTCAACGGGCTTTTGCCATTGGTAATCCCTTTGGTCAGTTTCAAGGAACGTTTACCACGGGTATTGTCAGTCGTCTGGATGCGGAAAAAGGGCTGATTCAAACGGATGCAGCGATTAATCCCGGTAATTCTGGCGGCCCTTTACTCAACTCTCAAGGGGAAATGATTGGCGTGAATACGGCGATTTTTACAAGAGGGTCGGGAGCGGGTAATATTGGAATTGGTTTCGCGATCGCGATCGAACAAGTCCGTCCTTTTATCGTTGCAGCCCAAGAAAATCGCGCCTCCCCTACCAGTCAGCTACGTCAAGCCCCCGGCAATACCGATAGACCTCCCCAAGCTCTAGCCCTCAACAGCGCCCCGATTCGCGGTACTTTAGCCCAAGGAGACAATGTACTGGCGGTAGATAATAGCTATTTTGATGTGTATGCTTTTGAAGGTCGGGCTGGGATGACCGTGGATGTCCAAATGAATGGTCAAGGTCTCGATCCTTATTTAATTTTAATTGGTCCGGGCGGTCAAGAAATTGCTCAGGATGACGATAGCGGTGGCAATTATAATGCTCGCATCCGGGCGGTTTTACCTGTAGATGGGTCGTACTTGATCGTAGCCAATTCTTATCAAGGTGGCGAATCGGGGACGTATAGTTTACAAGCCCGTTCTAGTTCCGGTCAAAGTCAAGCCCGTCGCTCTTCTCCGCCCTCATCTAGCGGTATTTTACTACAACGGCAAGGGGTTTTGGGGCCGGGGGCGCAAGTGATGAGGAGCGATGGTAGTCTCTATGACGAGTATGTTTTTGAGGGTCAAGCCGGACAAACGATTACAATGACGTTGCAAAGTCCTGATTTTGATACTTATTTGATCTTGGTGGATGAAAGCGGGCGTAAAATTGGTGAAAACGACGATGCTAGTCCGACGAGTACGGATTCACAATTGCGGTTGACGTTACCCAGAGGGGGCGTTTATCGAGCTATTGTCAACGCTTACGACCGTGGGGGTCGCGGGCGTTATCTCCTCACCATTCAGTAGTTTATTCCCGATTCTAATGTTGTTAAATGTAGCTCATAACACAGTTTTTTGAGCTACATTTTGCGCTGTTTCAATAACTTTAGGGTTAAAAAATAAAGTTTTTTAAACAACTCTTGTTTATTTTACTGTGAATCTCACATTATTGAAGTAAATTATTTTATCTGTTCAGAAAATAATGGGGCGATCGCGAAAAATGCCCTTGATTTTCTGGAAAATGCCCTTTTTTTGGAGATTAATATGAGTCAGTGGACCGACTTTCAAGTTAGTTTACCTCAGCGTACCCTGACGACTGAGTTGGATCGAGAACAAAGCAGTGCGAAGAATTTTAATCCCAAAGGAGTTGCTTTAGTGCGGGGGGTTGCGGGTTCGGGGAAGTCTTTGGTTTTGCGTCAGCGTCTGGAGACTTTAAGCGAACAGTTTGATACGATTTTGGTACTATGCTACAACCGCTTTATGAAGGAGTGGATTCAAACAACTTTAGAAAAGAAACAACTCCAGACAAAAGTTGATTGTTTGACGTTTCATCGCTGGGCAGGAAATACTTTAAATTATAAATACGATTGGGATAAAGAAGCTCATACTCGCAGACAAGTTGTGAGTTTAGCAAAGAAATCGGGGCTACAATACGAAGCAATTTTGATTGACGAAGCTCAAGATTTTTATGATGAGTGGTTTCAGGCTTTATTGCAGGTTCTCGATCCGCAAACAAATTCGCTTTTCTTTGTTTATGATAATACTCAGGCGGTTTACGGACAACCCCATCGTCGTCAGTCAAATTGGACATGGAAACAGTTAGGAATTGATATTCCTGGAGGGCGATCGCAAGTTTTCGATCTCAACTATCGCAATAGTCCTGAGATTATCGAATTAGCGTGGCAATTTATGTTACCGACGCTACAAAAATACCAGATTAAAGTTGAACCCCGTTTGCGAGATGAAGCGGGGAAAGTGGTTAAAACGCCGGGGATTGGGAGTATTATTGAACCGCGTAAAAAAGCGTCTCGCAGTTCTAATTTGACACCGCTTTTATTACCCCTGGCTTATAACGATATGGCGCTGCAAATTGCCCAGGAAGTTAAACTGGCGTTAGAGTCTCATAAAGAGTCTTCCATTGGGATTTTAGTTCATCCCAGTCAAGGGGATTTGAGACAAGCAATTAGTCAGGAATTGAAGTATTTAGGAATTGCCCACAATGCACCTAAAAGTTCCACAGAACGGGGAGGAAATGTGGTGAATCGTCCTTATATTGTGGTTGATTCTTGGAATGCTTTGAAAGGGGTGGAGTTTGATGCAGTAATTATTCCCGGTTGTGACTTGATTCCTGAGTTTCTTGAAGATGGCGATCGCGAGTTTCAAGAGTATGCTGGATTATACACTGCCATGACCCGCGCCCGCGACCATTTAGTGTTATTGTATCAAGAGGAAAATGCGGTGGTTAATCGCCTAGAACAAGCTTTAACCGCAGAACCTGTATTACAAAGCGAAGCTTAAATATCCCTTTTGCGGATGAGTAAATGGGGTGCGTGAATCTTCAAATATTGCTCAAAATCGTGCTGGGCTGTAGGGTGATAGCCATCGTGATTGAAGTAGCGCAAAAAGGTTTTACGCACCTCGTAAGAAATGGGTACATTCGTTGCAACTAAACGGGCTAAATGTTCGCAATTCCATCCCAGTAAGCCATAATCCCAATGCTGAAAGCACTCTCTAGCATAGCTTAAGCGTTCAATCGTGGCTTGGGGAGGAAAGACAATATCTTCTATTCCTAAGACTAATTTCGCATCCACACAATCGCGATCGAAAATTGTTTTTCCTCGTCCAGTATCGAAGATTTTGGTATCTGATAAACCAATCCCGTAGTGCCAAAAACCATCTTGTCCGCACCAGTTGAGGAGTTTTCCGTAATACTCGCTGGTAGAATCGAGGGTTGGGTAGATGGGATGAAGTTTATTCATGTTTAAATAAGTTAATCAGATATTTTTGTAATATAACTCCTTGAACCTAATGTGGACTACTAGGACATACAGCGAAACTGCTTCTAACGCGATACAATCGCCCCAAATCCCCTATCAGCACTATCAGCACTACGGCTTCTCTGGTGGATAAGTTTCGACGCGATCGCGACCGTTACGTTGGGCAAGGTATAATGCTTGTTCGAGGCCATGCAGAAACTCTGTTGGGTTATCTGAGGCTTGTAAGGCGGTGACAACGACTCCTAAGCTGGTGGTGAGAGTTTGGGAGTGAAACCCCCCTAAACCCGCACTAGGATTTTCGTAGGAGATTGCGAGTTCTCGAACGGCTAAACGTCCTTTTTCGGCGATCGCGATTGTTGCTTTAAGGTCGAGATCGGGAAATAAAGCAATAAACCGCAATCCGGTATAACGAGCAATAACTAGGGCTTGGGAACGAAATGTTGTTTTTATGGTATTGGCAACGATTTGCAAACAGCGATCGCCTACTTGTGAGCCGTGGATGCGGTTATATAATGTAAAATAATCGATTTCGCACAAAATTGCCGCAATCTGGCTGTTTTTGTTTTGCCAAATGGGCCATTGGGTGGTGAGATATCGCTGGAAGTATTGACGGTTAAGGAGTTTAGTCAATCCGTCAAAGTGACTGTCATTCGTCGTTTCCGTTCCTGGGATCATTTCGACAGGAATATCTAAAGCTTCGAGTTGACGAGTGAAGTATAAGCGATAGAGATCGCAACTAAATTGGGCTTGGTAACCGTCGAGATGAACTAAGCCCATACTTTCTAGTTTATAAGCCGCGATCGCGTCGAGGGCAACTTGGCGATCGTCAGCAATGACAGTGTGTAAAGCTTTGACTAGGGAAGGATCGCTTTGCACTAAAGCTAAATAATGCCGCAGATAGTTGCTATATACCCCCGACAAGGTGGGGGCTGAGTTGAGGATTTCGGGTAAGCTTAAACGACCTAAATAGAGGTTGTACAGGGCAATATGGACGAGGTAAGGATGTCCCCCAACCATCGCAGCTAATGGTGCTAAACGCTTTTTACCTTCTTCTCCTGTCATGTTTGGGAGAGCGTAACGATGCGCTAAGTCTTGGATTTGAGTGAGATTAAAGGGGGGAACTTTGACGACAATCCCGACATTAAAAGGGGATTGATTGAGCCGTAAAGGTAAGGAAGATTCGCTAGTATAAGCAATGATAAGCCGTAATTTTTGCCAAGTTGGACTGCGTTGAGCTTGTTCGTGCCAAAATCGCAGCATGGGTAAAAATTCTTGGGCGATTTCGGGGTAATCAAACAAACGATGAACTTCATCAAACGCGATCGCGACGGGACGGTTAATTTGTTTTAATAAGTAGGCTTCAAAGTAAATTTTACAGCTTACTTTACTCCCCATATTTTCGTCCCAAAAGTCATCTTGGCACGATTTCAAATTAAGCTGATGACTGACATTGGCACAAAACCAGCGCAAATAGCGATCCAGGGAAGCAAAAATATCTTTTTCGGCTTCGTGAAAATGGACAATGGCTGTATGGTATTTAAGGGTTTGGGCTTGTTGAAGAATTGAGTTTAATAAAGAGGTTTTTCCTGTTTTTTGAGGCCCCTTAATCCGAATTGCACAACCGGGTTGTTGTAAAGAGTTAAAAACCGGAGTTTCGATTGCGGGATGGTTAATATACAAAGGAGAATCGGTGGTAAGAGGCGTACCGGGAACGATAATATCGCGATTATCTTTGGTATCGACAGTGTAGATATCTGGGATACAAACTGAAGTTTCAAGGTGGCCATCGTAGTATTCTTTTAATACTAATCGGAGATTTTTTTTCGTGACGCGATCGCCTACAGCCTCTGAAAGTTCTTGCCACAACTGAGAACCAACTTCTTTGATATAACCGCTAACATAAGAACTATTTTCGGCAATCTTAATGTAGCTATAATTCAGCCACGATTGCTGTAGTACCAATCGTTCTATCGGAGTGAGCGATCGCTTTAATAAAGTTTGTTCGACTAATAATAAAACATTATCAACATTCATGTAGGCAAGAAACAGTTACTACAAATAGAAGGCTAAAAAATGAGCTTTTAGCCTTCTTTAGTGCTGGTCATACTAATTCATTGTGACTTGACATCTTCACCGCCGCAAATGGACAGTGATTCCTCAACCTCGCGATATTTCCGATTTTACCAGAAAAATACAAAGCCGTCTTTTGAGGTTTGTCCTAAGCTTGTCGCAGGGGACGCGATCTCGTTCCCACAATTTCTGACAATTTACCTCGATGCAGAATGATAATCTGGCAATTGTTTATGGCTTGGCTTCTAAAGCTGCTAAACGACTCTTGAGGTCTTGATTATCTTGTTTGATTTGTTCTAACTCCTCTCGTAATTTTTTCACCGCTTTGTCAGACCCTAGGTTTTTTTGGACTTTTTGGATGGATTCTTCGGCCAAGCGACGGACGCGGCCATCGGGAGTTTGTGCGGCTAAATCGGTTAAAATCGCGATCGCCTCTGGAGTTTGCATTTTCCCTAACGCGACAGCAACAGCCACTTGTGTCAAGAAAAAGCTCTCCCCTGCCAGTGTATCCAAGGTTTCCAGGATTGACTCGACGCGATCGGGGGTTTGTCCGACTGACACCGCCCCAAGCGCCCGTATTGCCGCCAAACGCAGCGCTTGAGGTGTTCCGGCTTGGGTATACTCGGTAATCATTTTCACGGCTACAGGCACGGTTTTTAGGCAGCTCAGACCATTAATCGCGCCCCCCCGGATTACTTCATTCCAACCGGCTCGTTCTTTCAGGACTTTTTGATAAAGTTGCAACACTTCGTCTTGCTTGTCTTGGAGCGTACCGAGTATCATTCCTCCTAAACTGCTGAGGGCTGTGGCTTCGGTATAATAACTTTTGTCTCCCTTTTGAGCTACTTTGTACACAGCTTTGTAGCTTTCTGAGGTGCGGAATTTAGATAAGGCTTCAATGGCGGCGCGGCGCACTTTGGGGTTATCATCTTTTAGAGCCGCAGTCAGGGCAATAGCCGCTTGGTCGAGTTTGATTTTACCGAGTTGTTTGGCAACTTCGACCCGCACTCCCCAAAATTCGTCTTCGGTTAAGGCAGTTTTGAGGGCTTTAATAATGTCGAGATTGCCTTTTTTGCCCAGGGCGATCGCGGCGTAAATACGGGAAATCGGGTCAGGATCGTATTTTAATTGTGCTTTAAGTTCGGCGACGGGATACTCCAAAGTTACCGTTTTGAGGAAGTAATTTCCCACATCAAAGCTAAAGAAACTGGGCTTTTGCGGCAAAGGGAAATAAAAGCTTTGTTCGGCTTGATTGAGATGGAGTCCCAAGGGTTTTAATTCAATTTTTTCTTTTTTGCCTTTTTTATTGATATAGCCAAAAGCTACGGGGATTTTGAGGTCGAATATCTCGTTTTGGCTGGCAGGTTTATCGGCTTTAGCTTGGGTTTGTTTTACCGTAATTTTGGCTAATTTCTGCTCGCTATCCCAACTATAAGATACTTTAAAATCGGGATGTCCGCCTCGGAAGACATACTGATCGAACAAGAAGGCTAAGTTGCGTCCGGTGGCACTTTCAATCGCTCGTAATAAGTCAATGGTTTCGACGGTTTTATGAGCGTTATTTTGCACAAAAGTATGAACCGCTTTGTCGAACAATTCATCTCCGAGAATGCCGCGAACCATGTGATAAACACAAGCCCCTTTTTCGTATAAATGGCGATCGTACAATTCGATAGCTTCGCGATAAATATTTGTCACAATCGGACGACGATAGCGAGACTTATCTTCTGATAAATAGCTACGAGCTTCATTGAGGAGATAATAAGCCCCAGCATCTGCTCCGTATTCCTGCTCTGTCCATTGTACTTCGGAATAAGAAGCCGCTCCTTCTTTTATCCAAGCATGAGACCAGTGTTTGATGACGACCAAATCCCCAAACCACTGATGCGCTAATTCGTGAACGACTAAACTTTCAGTACGGCTATTATCAATACTAGCTCGTTCGTCGAGCAAACAGCGATCGGTCAAAAGGGTGGTAGAAGTATTCTCCATTCCCCCGAAAATAAAGTCATCAACGCAAACCTGAGCGTATTTGGGATAAGGATATTTGTAGCCGTATTTTTGGCTCAAAAACTCCATCATCTGGGGAGTTTTTCCCATACTGCGTTGAGCGTCTTCAGCGCGATTTTTCTCAACGTAATAGAGAACCGGAGTATCGTGCCATTTGTCTTTAATTTCGGCAAATTCACCCACAGCTAAGGTCATTAAATAAGTGGGATGGACTTGTTTTTGTTGCCAATGAAAAATGCGATCGCGTTTACCAGATTTCTCATTCGCAATCAGTTCTCCGTTGGAAATCGCCAGATAATCTTGAGGAACTTTGACGCGAATTTCTGAAGTCGCTAATTGACCGGGATAATCAAAGCAAGGAAACCAAAAACGCGAATCTTCATCTTCTCCTTGCGTCCAAACTTGTGTCGGTTTGTCGGGATAATCTTGGCTCGGATGAATGAAATATAAACCCCGTTGTGGCTCTGTTACACTATAGGCGATCGCGAGATCGAATTTCTTTTCTGTCGTCGCTTCTAGTAACTCAATTTGTAACTGTTGGTTATCATATTCAAACGGTTGAGCTACTTCATCAATTAATACCGATTCAATCTCTAAATCCACTGCATCCAGGGTTAGATACTTAATTCCTGCATGAATCGGTTGAAGGGTAATAGTACAAGTCCCGCGAAAACTCGACTGAGGAATATCTAACTCTAAATCCAGAAAAATATGCTCCACTTGACCGGGACGATCTGGGTTATAGTGGGGTTTTGCACCGGGTAGTTCAAAGGTTTTTTGATTGGCTTCTTCTGTGTCGAAATAAAAATAGTTCAAGCTCATACTCACTCAGGAGAAATGTACTCAGGGAAACCTCAATTACAGCAACAGAAGTTTCCCTGTTAAACTACTAGGGTAACGCGATCGCGGCTTGAACGGAAAACTCTTTTAACCTTACTGTACCCCCAAACGCCCGCTTCCCAGGGGAGGAGTCGAGGCTTCTGACCAAAGTTCGCTGGTGAGTTGTAGGCGATCGCCCTGAGAAACTTTTTGGTTGTATACTGCAATCAAACCTAAAAAGAGAATAATATGCTCTCTAATAATATTACGAATTTCTTGGTGAGCTAAAGCGTCTATTTGGTCGAGAAATAAAGATTCGTTATTTTGTTGAGGTAGCGCCTTTTCAAGTTGATACATTCGTGCCGATTGTAAAGTCAACCAAATAAATGGCGAGTTATTTAATTCCTCGATTAAAGTAATTGCTTCTGGCTCTAAAAATAACGCATACTTTTCCACTGTTCGATTCAAAGATTCGTGTAGTTGCCAACATTCCCAAGAAATATAACTACTCCAAGTCATTTCCCCAAACTTCAACATCGAAACTTTTTTGGAGAAATCTAAAAAGGCAATCTGCTCGTAATAATAATCATCAAAAAAGTCAGTCACATCTTGATAAATTTTTTCCGGCTTGCCCGCAACGGCAGCTTTAAATAAACTAAACAGTAAGAGGAAATGACGCTCTAAAGGTCGGCGTAATTGCTGAAAAGCGACTATTTCGCGGCGTTGACGCTCTTTTTCTTTTTCAGCATCTAGTACCAAATCAATCGAAAAAACTACTAACAATATACCCATAATTTCCGCCGCGAGGTCGAGGGGAAGTTCCTGAAGCCACTGTTTGCTACTATTAAAAAAAAAGCCAATCGTCAAGAAAAAAAATAATAAAGCAAATAGAACAACATAAGTTGACTTTAAAGTTCCTTGCATATCTAGTTATCGATCGGTGAAGTAGGAAGTTTACCTTTTACATTTTAATGGCAAAACTTAAGTAAATCGCTCAAATTCCTCAAGCTCGAAGAAATTTGACAAATAGTGACTATTAACCTTAAAAGAGCGCGATCTCGTTGAAATCTCCCGTTAAATGTCGAGCAGGATAACGGGAGATTTCGACTTATTATTGATGAACATATTCAGGATGAGATACTGTATGCACCCGTGGCTTTCTCGCACCCACAGAAGCACCAATCATCGCCGCTACCCAAGCTAACAAAGCGCCTAATAAGAACGACCAAGCCGCTTTAGCAGCATTTGCGGCAAATTGTTCGGCTTGAGCGACACTGGGGGCTTGCGGGGCTTGCTGAGGAATGTCCACGCTACCGGCAGGCAATTGTTCGGCAACCGCATTAGCACCCGCAGCGACTACACCAAAAACGCCAGAAACGCCCCAAGCGAGTAATAACGAGCTTAACGCCAAGGTTGTTGCCCAGAGAATTGTACCATTAAGTAAGGCAGTTTTCTTGTTCATCGGGCCGCAGGTACGAGCCATAATCCAGCCTGCTACAAACAAAGCGATCAATAAACTAATAATCGACCAAATCCCCACCCCCAAGGAAACAGAGCCAGCCGTAGCATTACCCGCACTCATCATCAAACCGATCGCCGTCCCCAAGGCACTGAGCAACAATTGTACCGCGATCGCGACGACGATACCGCCAAAGATCGGGCCCCAACGCACGCGATCGTGATAATCCACTGTCTGAGTGACTACAGAAGGGTTAGTTAAGGTTTCTCGTTCAGAATAATTCATTTTCCCTCTTTTTGCTAGAGAATAAAGCTATTTTTGTAGGAATAAATAGCATAAGTAACATTTAAGATATCGATAATTTCACCCTCGTCAATCTATCTAGAGTTATACGCTTAATATTTCGTATTTATTTTTCTTGAACCGAAATGATGAGGAACGCGATCGCGACTTCATTCTACAGAAGGAAGTACCGAGCTTTTAGGAGTTTTAGTATGAAAGCATGGTAAACAAAATCAGCGCTAAAAATTCTCCAAAGAATTAACATTACTTAATAGTTTTTCTTTAGGATTAATCAATTCTTAGCCAATGTTTACTGCAACTAAATTTTGGAGAAAAAACTTAATTTATGGCTCTTTACAAAATTAACGACGTATATCCGAACTACGACAACAACTTTTTTGAAGGCAAAGATATCAAAGGTATGGATGTCTATGCTGGTGCAAATACTAACGAAAAAATCGGTAGTATCGAAGATGTCTTAGTAGATGAACAAGGTTACTTCCGCTATTTCGTTGTTGATACAGGCTTCTGGATTTTCGGTAAAAAAGTGTTACTTCCCATCGGTCGCAGCCGGGTGGAAATGGATCGCAATCGCGTTTACGCAACCGGATTAACCAACAAAGAGCAAGCCGAACGCTTACCTGAATACGACCGCGACATGATCGTCGATTATGAGTACGAAGAACGAGTCCGTGGTGTCTATCGTTCTCCGAGTGTAGAACAATCAGCCCCTGTTGAATCTACTACGGGAACTACTGCTGCTACTGCAACTGCGGGTACTACTGCTAACGCAACTCCGAGTTACAATCGCGACACTTATTCTTACAAACGCGAACCCGAATTCTACAACACCAACGAGCGCGATCACAATAAATTACACCTTTATGAAGAGCGCTTAATTACTGACAAAAAGCGTCGCGAAACAGGTGAAGTTGTTGTCGGTAAAAAAGTAGTTACCGAAACTGCTCGCGCTGAAGTTCCTGTCGAAAAAGAAAAGGTCGTTATTGAAGTCACTACTCCCAGTAGCGAGCGCCAAGTGTCACCGGGTAAGGCGAATTTCAAAAACACCGAAGTAGCTCGCATGAAAGTCCACGAAGAAACGGCGGACATTCGTAAAGAAGCTTACGAACATGGTGAAGTAAAAGTACGCAAAGAAGTCGAACGAGACACTGTATCTGCAAAAGAAAAACTACGTCGCGAAGAATTAGATGTAGACCGCAAAGGTAATCCTCGCGTTGACCGCAGCTAATTGACTTTTTAACATCATAATTTAGCAAATGGGTTGAGTTTTCCTCAACTCATTTGCGTTTATAGACTATTGAAAAAAGGAGGAATCCAAAATGTTTAAGCCGTGGCAATGGTTGGCGATCGCAATTGCCGGATTTGGGGTTGGTATGGGGTTAGGAAAATTCAGTCAGGCCTTAACAAACCAAGCTGTTCTAGCCCAAACAGAAACCCCTAAAACTTATCCTGATGTCGCCACAGATTACTGGGCTTCTTCTTACATTCAAGCCTTAAGTTCTCGCGGCATTTTAAAAGGTTATCCCGATAATACCTATCGTCCCGAAAAAATTGTCGATCGCGACGAATATGCCGCCGTTTTGCGTCAAGCTTTCAGCCCGGAAACTGTGCGTGCCATTCCTAGTGGCAGTATTTTCGCGGACGTACCTCAGAATTATTGGGCAAGTCAGCCGATTGAAGAAGTCTACGAAAAAGGCTTTATGCAAGACTTCTCTCCGGAGTCTCAGCGCTTGTTTAAGCCCAAAAATGAGGTTTCCCGCCTCGAAGCCTTGTTAGCTCTGTATCGCGGTTTAGAGCTAGAATACGAAGCCCCTCAACCCCAGCCCCAAGCCCAAGCTCCAGCCCCAACAAATCGTCCGGTTGCACCCCAGCAGTTAGCCTTTCCAATGGCATTCACGACGTTGATTCCGTCTTTCTTGGTGTCGCAACCTGCTCAAGCAACTGCCCCACAGCCCCAGTCTAGTTCCCTCTCGGCTCGCGAATATGTGCAACAGCGTTATGAGGACGCAGCGCAAGTGCCTGAAGATGCCTTGAGCGCGATCGCAGCTTTATCGCAAAACGACATCATTGTCAATCATTCTAACTCCCAACAACTCAATCTCCAAGAGCCGTTAACCAGGGGAACAACGGCAGCTTTGATTTATCGCGCACTTGCGGCTCAGGGTAAAGTCGATCCTGCCACTTTGACAGGGGAAAACCCAGATGTTGTCACCGGACAATAAGTAGCTGTTAAGTTTTATTAAACTTTGTGCTGTCTTCCCTAAATTTTTTGATTTCTGTCTGAGGAAGCGATAGATAGGATTACTCAAAAAAAACTACGGGAAGACCATGAACTACTTAGCTGTACTAATGCGTTTTTTACGCGATCGCGCTGCTTTTCTGGACGACATTCGCAACGGCAAACGTTTATCCAAAACCATTACCGCATTACTCATCTGTAGTTCGGTTTTTTTTGCTTTCTACGGTGCAATTATCGGGTCTTATAGCGGCGGTTTACAGATAATTGCTTCGGCTATCAAATTACCTGCTTTGTACCTCATTACCCTGTTAATTTGCTTACCGTCGCTGTTCTTTTTTGACATTGTTGCTGGCTCAAAGCATACTTTTTCGCAATATCTGGCTTTATTACTTTCAGCGATGGCAGCCATGAGTGTTATGTTATTTGGCTTTGCCCCCATTACGCTATTTTTCCGCTTATCGATTGACGATTATATTTTCTTTCAATTCCTTAACTTATTCATCTTAGCTGCGGCAGGAATTGTTGGCGTTCATTTCTTTTATCGGGGAATGTTATATCTCGATGAATCCGACGCAGAAAAACCCCAATATCGCCTCACTGTTCTCAAAAGTTGGTTGGTTTTATACGGCTTTGTCGGCAGTCAGTTAGGCTGGACATTACGCCCCTTTTTCGGCGCACCTGGTATGGAGTTTCAATTCTTCCGTCAACTGGAAAGTAACTTTTATCTCCAAGTAATTCGGATGATTGGCAGTGTTTTGGGAGTCAACTAAATTCTGTGATTAATCTGTCAACTGCAACTCTCAAAATCACTGAGGAAGAATGGGAAAACTGGGCAGAAATTAATAATTTAACGGGGTTGGCTGTCCAGTTATGTCAATTTTGCCTTACTCGCAAACCTGCAAAACTGCTGGCTTTAATCGCGAGTGAAATCCTTTTCGCCTTTTTGATTTCGGTATTTTTTGTTCCGATTAGCTTAATAGTAATGCGATCGCTAGATTTATTACCGCGCAATCCCCAAGCGATTCAATCTCTATTCTTAATTTTTGGCGGTATAGTATTCAGCAGTCTTGTCCTGTTTAACACTTTTTTATGGCGCTATCAACGTCGTTTTAAATCTTTAGCCCGATTACTCCTCGAAATCGAGAAGTACAATCAAACAATTGACTCGATTGCCTTATTAAGTTCTCTCGAAAATGTCCAAGCCAGTATCGCTCAAGATAGTGTAACTTCATTAAGTTTGCAAAAGCAAGAAGACCTGGTGAAAGTATTGCAAACGACTCGCCAAAGTCTCATTGATGGGCTAAAAATTGAACGCATTTTGCGCCAACATCAACAAACCATAATTCAAGGGTGCGAACTCATTGCCAACTTAGAAACCACTTGTGCGACATTGAGTACCGTAGAAATACGCGATCGCGCCAGCGAATATAGTCAAATTATCAACGATGCTCTTAGTATTAACTTAGCTGTCCAAAGAGAAATGAATCGCTTAATCCGTTAATGTTTTAAAACCCCGGTTTCTAGTTCTTCTAACTTCAGAAACCGGGGTTCTTATTACTACTAATTAAGGCAGCCAAGGATACTGTTCAAAATTAGGCGATCGCTTCTCCAGAAACGCCTGTTTTCCCTCTGCCCCTTCCTCCGTCATATAATACAAAAGCGTCGCATTGCCTGCCAACTCCTGCAAGCCCGCTTGACCATCGCAATCCGCATTAAACGCTGCTTTGAGACAGCGAATCGCAATCGGACTTTTACTCAAGATTTCTTTAGCCCAAGTTATCCCTTCTACTTCTAATTCTTCCACCGGAACAACCGTATTTACCAAGCCCATTTCTAACGCTTGTTGAGCGCTATATTGCCGACACAAAAACCAGATTTCTCTCGCTTTCTTTTGTCCCACAATACGCGCCAAATAAGACGCACCAAACCCCCCATCAAAACTACCCACCTTCGGCCCCGTTTGCCCAAAAATCGCATTATCCGCCGCGATTGTTAGATCGCAAATTAAGTGTAAAACATGACCGCCCCCGATCGCGTAACCCGCTACCAAAGCAATCACAACTTTGGGTAACGAACGAATCAAACGCTGCAAATCCAAGACATTGAGACGCGGTACGCCCGTATCATCAATATAACCCGCCTTACCGCGCACACTTTGATCTCCCCCCGAACAAAACGCATACTTACCATCCGTATGAGGCCCTGCTCCAGTTAACAGTACCACTCCAATGCGATTATCTTCGCGAGCATCGCAAAAAGCGTCGTACATCTCGAAAACCGTCTGAGGACGAAAGGCGTTGCGCTTATGGGGGCGATTAATCGTAATTTTGGCAATTCCCCCGGCTTTGTGATAAGTAATATCTTCGTAAGATTTGGCAACTTGCCATTCCACTTGCATAATTTTTGTGAGTTAATTGAAATTCAAAGATAAAGGGAAACCTGCACAATACCAAGCCCTAAAAAGCTACCCACCCAATTCAGGATGGACGACGACTAAAGCAAAAGCTTCGGGGGTGAGATAACGTTGGGCTGCGATTCTCACATCTTCGACAGTTACAGCTTGTAGGCGTTCGGTATAAGTCAAAGCCGGGGTCAAATCCTGCATTTGGGAGTAATAATAACCGTAGAGGTTCGCGCGATCGCTCGGTCGTTCGTTACCAAAAACAAAGCGATTAGCGGCTTTAGTGCGAATGCGAGCGAGATCGATTTCTGGGATTAATTCGGTGTGAAAACGCTCTAAATGCTGCGCGATCGCCTCCTCCACTCGTGCTACATTTTCAGAGGGTAACTGTGCGCCAATATAAAACATTCCCTGCACGCCTTTGGTAATATTACTCGCACCGATAGAAGTGACTAACTTGCGGTCTTCGCGCAAATCCCGAAACAAACGAGACATTTTACCCTGACCCAAAACTGCCGCTAAAACATCCAAGGCATAGGTATCGGCTAAATTCAACATACCCGGTACGCGCCATAGCATAATCAAACGGGCTTGTTGCAGTCGTGCATCGGTGTATTCTTGCCTTACTACTTCCCGAAAAGCAGGTTCTGGCTCAAAATGGGGTATAGGGACAACGGGAGGACGACCTCGATGGCGTTGGACTTCGGCTTGAGCGTGGGAAGTGGTGACAATTTCGATTAATTCTTCTACTGGGAGATTGCCCACAACGGCAGCAGTTAGGGTTTGAGGACGATACCATTGAGCGTGAAAGGAGCGCATTTGTTGGGGGGTAAATTGCGCGATCGCTTCAGGAAAACCCAAAACCGGACGACGATAAGGTAAAGTCTCAAAACAAGCCTCTATCGCTCGTCGAAAAGTACGCTGACTGGGGTTATCATCGGAGCGACGAATTTCCTCTAGAACCACCAAACGCTCCCGTTCAAAGGCCATATCCTCAATTTGGGGATTGGTGACTACTTCAAATTGTAAAGGAGCAAGGGTGGCAAAGTCTTGGGGGGCGGTGGTGATGTAGTAGTGGGTGTATTCTTGACTGGTGGCGGCATTGGTGACAGCCCCCCTTTCTTCGATCGCCTTTTCAAATTCTCCTGCGGATAAATGCGGCGTGCCTTTGAACATCATGTGTTCGAGAAAGTGTGCCATACCGTTAATTGGGTCGGTTTCGACGACTGAGCCAATATTAAACCATAAGTTGAGGTTCACGGCGGCAACGGGCATTTGCTCGGCGATAATGGTTAAACCATCGTCCAGTTGGCGAATCGTGGGGGCGTTGAGTTTGGGGGGATCGACAAGAACAGAGGTCATGAAAAGCTGGCTGTGGCTACATTTCCCATCTTATCGTTAGTTTGTTATTAGTTATTAGTTATTGGTTATTGGTTATTGGTTATTGGTTTTAAGTTTCTGGAGAGTCGGCAGTTGTGAAAGAAGGGGAATTGACGCTCCTCCACCTAAAGGCAGGAGGATTCTTCGTTCATCGAGGCTTCATTAACCAGCAGGATTTCTCCAACTAGCCAAGAGGAAATCTCTCCTGAAGCGTGAGTTCGGGTGCGCCCCA
>JAWQFT010000115.1:0-16884 GCA_035968055.1 Jaaginema sp. PMC 1080.18
CTTAAATCGTGAGGTTTAGGAATCACGCCCGGCTTTAGTCCGGTGAGGAGGTCAAAACATATCTTCATCATCCAAGCCTGGACGAGGCATAGGACGTACCTTACGCTTACTCAACTGACGCAGCCAGAAGCCGCCAGCAACAGCGATAACGAGAGAAATAAAGCCTGTTACTGCTTGTAATAAAAGGAAGCCCCCGATGGCAAACATTGAGCCAAAAAGGACGAAAATCGCGGCTACAACTTTGAGCAAATCCTGGGCTAAATCTTGTTCGGGGATAACTCCTGTACGCTGACGTTGGGGTTGCCAACCAGGGCCGCCGGGACGCACTCGCAGGTAGAATTGGTCTAGGGTTTCGCTGCTTTCGGGGGAAGTCACGAACATGACGATAATCCAAAGTATTGCTGTGGCTGTGGAGATAAAGAGGAGTTGGAAGCCAAAATCAGGGAAAAAGGCTGAGAAACTGGGAACAAAGGTGGTAATAAGCCCGAAAACAAAGCCTGCAATCATGGCGGTAAGTTCGGCAGCCGCGTTGATTCGCCACCAAAACCAGCGTAGAATCAGAACGAGGCCGGGGCCTGTACCAATGGCGATAACGAGACGGAAAACGGTGCGGACATCTTGGGCATAAAAGGCCGCGATCGCGCCTAGAATAGTGACTAGAACCGATGCAATTCGTCCGATATTAACTAATTGGGATTGAGAAGCGTTGGGGTTAAAAAAGCGCAAATAAAGGTCGTTGGTGAGATAGGAAGCCCCCCAATTAATCGAGGTGGAAACGGTACTCATAAACGCGGCAATTAAGGACGCAACCACAAGCCCCAGTAAGCCTGCGGGGAGGTAATCCAACATCAGGGTTGGATAGCCTAATTCGGGGTCTTCTAGGTTAGGATACAGCACGATCGCGGCTAGGGCGACTAATATCCAAGGCCAAGTACGGACGATGTAGTGCAGAATGTTGAAAAACCAAGTGGCTTTCTCGGCTTCGGCTTCGTTTTTTGCGGCTGCAAGTCGTTGGATAAATTCCCCTCCTCCATCGCTACGACGAAATGCCCACCATTGTACGAATATATAAGCGGAGAAGGTGGTTGCGGTAATGCCTGCTGCGTCATTCCAGGTGAAGTTGGGGTTGAGGGGGAGAAAGGATAATACGTCGATTTCGGTGGCTTGTTGAACGTTGGGGACTAATTCGCGGATTCCTCCTACGTCGGTGACTGCGACAATTGCGACGATAATTGCCCCCAGTAAGCCGAGGAAGAATTGAAAGAAGTCGGTGGCTACAACTCCCCACAAGCCGGAGAAGCTGGAGTAAGCGAGGACAAACAGACTAATAGCAATGACGCTGAGGAGTTTGATAATTGCGTCGGGGGTGAGGCTGATTCCGAGGGTTTCCCAGAAGCCGCTTCCGGTGAGGTTAATTAGGTTTTCCCCCAGTTGGTCGGGATTAATGCCTAAACTCTGCCATAGTTGCAATGCGTCGATGACTTTGACCATAGCCAGCATCGCGTAACCAATGCCAATACAGTTGATGGGGACGGCGAAAAGAAAGGCCTTAGTAGCTCGGAGAATGGCTGCGGTTGTCCCGCCGTAGCGCATTTCGGTCAGTTCGGCATCGGTGACGATTTGCGATCGCCGCCACAAGCGAGCAAAGACATAAATCAGGATAACATGGGCAATGCCAAAACTCCACCATTCCCAGTTTCCGGCAATCCCTCGCGTGGCGACTACTCCGGCAATGTACAAGGGGGTGTCAATGGAGAAGGTGGTTGCGGCCATGCTGGTTCCGGCTAACCACCAGGAAAGCGATCGCCCGGATACAAAGAAGTCTACCAAACTTTTTGAACCTTGACGAGCGAGGTACAAGCCGACTCCCATAGTCAAGATTAGATATAACAGGATAATTAGCCAATCAATGAGTTGCATTAGGGTTGCGCGAAGTTGAATTTGCCAAACTGGAATTATCTTGCCACGACGCGGAACAATTTTCAGGGTAATTTAGTTGTACAGTGCAGATCAACTTGCTATTTACCCGGTTCACTCTCTTGTTATGCAATCATCTAAGCTAAAATCTCGCGTTTCTGCTACTCCTGTTAGTCGTCAAAAGACGGTTTCTGTTCCTTGGTTATGGCTGTGGACGATCATTGGGGCTGGTTTGCGCTTTACGAATTTGACGGCAAAACCGCCTTGGACGGATGAGTTTGCGACGCTGACGTTTAGTTTGGGTAATAGTTATTTACCGATTCCTTGGGATGAACCGATTACTTTAAGGGAGTTGTTAGTGCCTCTACAAACGAATTTGGGGGGCAGTTTACAGGATGTTTTTACCAATATTATTACGGAGGATAATCACCCGCCTTTGTTTTTTGGGTTACTCCATTTGTGGCTGAAGTTATTTCCTCAAGATGAGTATATCTCGTTGTGGGCAGCGCGATCGCTCTCGGCTTTTTTGGGCGTATTAGCAATTCCGGCAATTTATTTTTTGGCCAGGGCAATTTTTCGCTCTAATGCGATTGCTCAGGGGTGTGCTATTCTGATGGCGCTTTCGCCCTACAGCATTTATTTGGCTCAGGAAGCCCGCCATTATACTTTGGGTGTTTTATTTGTTATTTTGTCTTTGTTTTGTTTGTTCAAGGCGATTCAATATTTAGGAATTGGTACGAAAATCCCTATTAGTTTGATGGTGTTTTGGGCGGTTGTTAATGGTTTGGGTTTTCTCAATCACTACTTTTTTGTTTTGACTTTGGGGAGTATGGCGATCGCGTTATTAGGCTTTATTATTACCATCTTAGGACGGGGTAAGTCGCACTATTTCTGGCAAAATTTAGGACGTTTGAGTATTGCGGGTATTTTAACCGGGGCTGTTATTATAATTTGGCGTTTTGGGGTTTTACCTTCCGATTACGGCAGTACGATGACGAACTGGATTCAAAATAATAATAGTTCGATTTTAGAAATCATTAGCCCTATCTTTCAATTAGGGGCTGCGATTGTCCCGATGTCGTTTTTGCTTCCGGTTGAATCTCCTTGGCTTCCCTTGGCAATTGTGTCTGGAGCAATCATGATCTTTTATGTTTTGTGGTTAATTCCGGTGGTGAATTGGGGAATTAAAGTGCGACTTCGACAACCTCATACGCGCTTGGCTATTCAAGTTTCCCTGAGTTTTATTGTCAGTGCGATCGCTATTTTTTTCCTCATTACTTATATTGGCGGTATTGATATTACCAGAGGTGCAAGATATAGTTTCGTTTATTTCCCAGCCGTTATCCTTATTTTGGGAGCAACTTTGGCGGCTTGTTGGCAACGCGATCGCTTACTGTTTCAATATCAACCCCAAAAGCAGAAAAGACAGCGTTCTTCTTTTTTCGCTCCCTTATATCGTCATGGTAAAATTATGGCGATCGCGATCGTAATTATGGGATTTGCCAGTGCTATTACGGTGATTAATAATTTGGGCTATCAGAAGTATTATCGCCCGGATTTATTCAGACCTATTTTAGAAAAATCTCCTGCGTCTACAGTATTAATTGCTACGACTCACGAAACTTTAGTTCAGACCGGGGAAATGATGGGGATTGCTTGGTTGCTCAAAGATCGACCTAAAGCAGATAATACTCACTTTCTCCTGGCTCATCAACCCCAAAAAGATTCACCCGTTGCTACCAAAACGCTACAAAAAGCGATACAAAAAATGCCGCGCTCTTTGGACTTATGGCTAGTGAACTTTTATGCTCCCGTTAAGTTAGATGATTGCGCTCTCGACCCGCAAACTTTTCCAGGGATAGATGGCTACAATTATCAACTGTATCATTGTCCTGAAGTGGCTAATATTCGCGCACAAGACCGAGAAGAATAACGTTTTTAGGATAACTACAACATATAATCAATCATGGGTAAATGATTGACTTTGGCAGCACTATTGGCAAGTTGAAAAGCCATTGTATAATCGCGACAAGTTCCAATCACTTGATAAGTACGATAATCTTCACATCCAGGACGTAATTCAATCGTTTTAGAGGTTCTGTAAACGGTAAACCAGCGTTGGCTATGATGTTGAATCATGGGTATAACTTTTTATCTTTCTAGCTTCATAATCCTCAGCATAGATGAGTTTTGCTAAGGATTCGGGTATCGTAAATAAGTTTTAAGTTCCGTTTTGTTAGGAAGTTTTGCGAAAATCGAAGTTATTTTAAGAATTTAGTATTTCTCAAAAATGGCTCTTTAATCGGGTACAATGCCATCTCTCAATTGGCAAAATCCGATCGCAGCACAATGGGGGTTTCGATAACCTTAAAAAAATCTAAAAATTGTGAGATTAAGTAGACCTTTGTGGCGCTATCCAAGGTAAAACGGAAAAAAGTGCCAGAAAACCTAATGCCAGGAAAAAAGAGACGCGATCGCCCCCACTCAAAGCTTCTCTCCCCGTCACACCCAACCAGGTGTACAATAACGTACCGGGAATAATCCCTAAGAATGTACCGAGGCTATAAATTTTGAGGTCAATCGGTGTCAAACCGAACAGAAAATTGACAACATTAAAAGGCGAAATCGGCGCGAAACGTACCGTTAGGACGAATTTGAAGGGCATTCGTTTTACCGCCTGGTGAAAGCGCCTCAAAGTGTCACTGTGCTTAAATTTACAACCGTACCAATCATAAAGTAAATAACGAGCCAGCAGAAAAGCCGCGATCGCCCCTAGGGTAGCGCCAATTACCGACCAAACCGTTCCCCAGAATAAGCCAAACACCGTACCGCCCACAATGGTTAAAACTGTACCCGGTAGGGCGATCGCCGTCAAGACAATATACGCACCGATAAACCCAAAAATTGCCCAACCCCCCAATTTGCAGAGATTTTGAGTTAGAAAATCCACATCAAAAACTATACGCAAAGGACTGAATAAACAGACAATCAGACAGAAAAAAAGGGCTACTATAAGCCAAGCTTTAGGCTGTTTAAAAACGGCTTTAAGTTTCATCGAAATGTATCCCTAAATTTTCTATCTTTTGGCGCTAAATCATGTTTTAGCTGTGGTATCATCAAAAATGGACTTTTGATCCTTAAAATTAACCCTCTTTTTGTCTACTGCTCGGATGAGGGACGTGACACCTCCATACACAGCCGCTTTACGACTCTGGACGAACTGGAGTAATGTCATCTTCAGCAACAAGGGAAGAATCCGAGTCTTTTGCTTCAATTTGACGATCGAGAGCTTTTTTTGCGATCTTAGTCACATACCAAGTCACCGCAATTGTCGCGACAACTCCGACAATATTGAGTACCAGACGCACAATATTACCACCCCCCGTCGCAGCCACACGGGGTAAAAAGCCCAAATACACATAAGCCACCGTCCCTGGCATCATCCCAATCCAGGACGCAAGGACGTAATCTCGTAGGGAAACCTGAGTCACGCCAAAAGCATAATTGAGGAAAACAAAAGGAAAAACCGGAGAAAGCCGCGTCAGTCCCACAATTTTCCAGCCCTCTTGTGCCACAGCATTATCAATCGCCTTGAATCGCGGTTGCTTTGCGATTTGCTGCGACACCCAACCCCGTGCGATGTAACGACCAATCAAAAATGAGACCGTTGCGGCCAAAGTCGAAGCCACCGAGACGAGAATTGAGCCTTTTACCACACCGAAAATAAAGCCAGCACCCAGGGTTAAAACCGCTCCAGAAATAAGCAATACTGAAGCGAGGATGTATATGGCAATAAACGCGATCGCCCCCCAAGCCCCTAAGCCTTCAATCCAGTTTAAAGCGCTTTCAAGTAAAGCATTGATTTGACCAAATAAACCCAGCATTTTAGCCGTGATAATCGCCCCCGCAACAACAACAAAAATGGCAATAAATTTCAGTATTTTCTGACTCACAATTTAATCCTCCGATTGCTTTAGTTTTAAATCAACGAGCCACCGCAGCTAGAGCCACTTCCCGCCGTACAACCGTAACAGAAAGGAGCGGTTTGGATGGTAGAAATTAAATCCAAGTTATTAGCCTCCAACAACTTAGAAACTGTGACAACTTCTCCATTGGGCATTTTTGCAGGTAAGCTTTCCATTTGATTAAAGTCGCAGTCGTAAACATTACCCTGATAATCAATCGAAAGCTCATTCCGACACATCAACTGCGGTACGGTTTCAGCGTTGTAGTTGTCTTCAAGAAAGTGTAAATAACTTTGTTGCCAGCCTCGACGCTGAAAATACTGTTTTGTCCGTCCAATTGGCAGATTCGTAATCGTGAGGAGATGGTTAAACTGGATATCAAAATATTCTTCTAGGTAAGCCTTGTAGTCTTTTTCTAACTTAGCTTGAGCCGGAGGTAGATTAAACTCTTCGCTCGTGGGTAAAGGAGGATTGTAAACCAAGTCAATGATTAATTCTGGATCGCGTCCGTATCCCAAAGCATTCAATTGTTGTAGAGCTTTAATCGAGTCTTCATAAACACCTGCCCCTCTTTGCTTATCAACATTACTTTGTAAATAACAAGGAAGGGAAGCCACTACTCTAACTTTGTGTTGCGCGAAATATTGGGGTAGATCGGCAAAACCCGGTTCAAAAAATATCGTTAGATTCGAGCGGACAATAATTTCTTTTCCCTGAGCAAAAGCAGCTTCTACCAAAGGTCTAAAACCGTAGTTCATTTCTGGCGCACCTCCAGTCAAATCTACAGTTTGGATTTGGGGAAAACGGTTAATTATTTCCACTAACTGTTCGCAGATTTCGGGAGATAATTCTTCTGTCCGTTTGGGACTGGCTTCGACATGACAATGGCTGCAAGCCAGATTACATCTCCGTCCTAGATTAATTTGTAAAACGCGGATTTGCTGCTTGCTGAGAGGCTGTTGAATTTTATCTGGGAAGGGAGTTAGTTTTTGAGATTTAGGGACGAAAGTTTGAGGAAGTTGAGACATATACAATACAAAATTAATGGGGTTATTAGACAAAGCCAAGTCAAGCGAGATCGAATTATGTTATCTCGCTGAGTACGAAATAGCCAAATCAACAGCAACTGCCCGGATCGCAACTTGGCCCATCGCTCGTTTGCGTGACTTGATAATCTGCTCCTTTCGTTTCTTGCGGAGCGCGAATTGTAGCGCGATCGCAAGCAAATTGTTCGGCTTGCTCTAGAGGGATTTCTTGATAAGGCTCAATCGCAATTACATCCTTAGCATAAGGACTGTCCGGTTGCGTCAAAATCTGAAAAGTCTTATCGCAAACCGCCACGCGATCGCCCCGACGGTAAACATGGTTATCATCATCTTTCACTTCTAGCCAAGGGCCTTTATAAACAACTGCTTGATGGCGCTCCCAACAAGCCCCTTCTTTACCTTTATAAGCACTCACCGTCATCGAGCGAAATTCAATCCCATTGATGACTTGCCAAGGCTCTTTTTGACGGGAGAGAATCGAGATACCATAAAAGCCAGCCGCTTCAAACATTTTTAAGAATTCGGCTTCTAAGAAAGCTCCAGAAAGACAACCACTCCACAAATCTGGATCGCTCATCATTTCTGGTGTGGGAGTTTCATCGCAAACAATATCGGAAATAACCGCTCGTCTCCCTTTTTTCAAAACGCGGTAAATTTCTTGAAATAGCTGTTTCTTATCTTCAGGACGAACTAAATTCAAGACGCAGTTAGATACCACCACATCTACAGAATTATCACCCACTAAAGGCTGTTGCTGTCGTAGCTCAGAACACTTACTCTCCAATGTACTCAGCCCTGCAACAGAATTCACTGGATGAGATTCCAACCAAGTATTGAGCTTATCTAGATCGAGCTTTAAGTCTTGAATCTTTCCCTTGACAAAGCGCACATTATCGTAACCAAGTTTTTGACTGATTTCCGGTTGATACTTCCGAGCTAGGTTCAGCATCTCATCGTTGAAATCTACCCCAATCACTTGACCTGAACTGCCAACCTTTTGCGCCAAAATATAACAATTCTTACCAGCCCCAGACCCTAAATCGACGACAGTTTCACCAGGTTTAACATAGCGAGTCGGGTCACCACAACCATAGTCTTTTTCAATAATTTCTGGCGGTAAAATAGCGAGATAATCCGTATCGTATTCCGTCGGACAACAAAGACTCGCTTCTCGTTGTTTTGCGCCAGCTTGATAACGCTCCAAAACAGCATTTTCGAGATGATTTAGAGCAGGTTGGGAATTGAGGGTTGTATCTGTCATAAAACCTTGATCTACAGTTAACTCGATCCTCAGCTTCAAACTTTTTGGCTCGATCCACTGAGTTTCAATCTTCCTAGCATACTGATTTTATTGAAAAGGTCGCACCTGAAATTTCCCTGAGAATTTCCTGTAGGATTCCTCAATAAGGGCGATCGCCCCTTTATTTTCCCCTATTTAGCCCGTATTCGCGGCAAAATACAATATGTGAGAGGAAATCGACCTCAAAATGTGTAGATTGCTATTTTCCTTGAAATTACTGCTATTTAGTCTGTATCGTTGTACCTCAATCTCTAAACAAACCACAAAAAAGCTATCAAAACTGCGGTCAAAATTAACGCAAAAATAACAGCCCATACCAAGCGATGACTCAAAATTCCGATAGTTGCAACTACAGTTACCGCCAACAGAAAAACACCTAAATAAACTACATTTTGTCCCGTTTTGTTAATTAAGAGGTTGTTTGTATCTGGTTCATCTTCAACGGCTTCTGGAGACGTTTCTGGTTGACTGAGGGTAGGAGGTGTATCCCTTACCCATCCCGACTCCCACTGTATTACAGGGATAGGATTGGGATTAAGGTTGTGGAGGGAAACGGGAAGTAAAAGAAAAGCAATTTCGGCAAACACAATATCATCAAATACTAAAACAACTCCCTGAATATACCGTTTTTCAGACTCAGTGCAGGCGATCGCGCTCTCAAATTTTCACTGAATTATAGCTTGCGATCGCAGTTTGTCTGAGATGGCAAAGTATTTTCTTCAAATTCGATCGCTCCTCAGTTCTGTAACTTGTCCTACAATGATTGCGACTCCTAAATATTGAGTTTTAACTTGAAGCTGAGTTTATGTTTGAACAACTTTTCGCAAATAATTCCGAAGCAGAGCGCGTCATCCCCACAATTCGACCTCGTAAAGGAGTAATTATTGGAGCAGGACAAGTAGGAATGGCTTGTGCTTATTCTCTTTTAATTCAAAACTGCTTTGATGAGATAGTTTTGCAAGATATTGATCGAGATAAAGTTGAAGGGGAGGTAATGGACTTACTTCATGGTGTCCCTTTTGTGGAATCGACGAAAATTAAAGCGGGGACAGTTGCAGATGCGGGAAAAGATGCTGATATTGTTATTATGACCGCAGGAGCAAAACAAAAATCCGGTGAAACTCGCTTAGATTTAGTTAACCGTAATGTCAAGATTTTCAAGCAAGTGATTGGGGATGTTGCTAAATATTGTCCTCATGCGATTTTACTGATTGTCAGTAATCCTGTAGACATTATGACTTATGTTTCTTGGAAGTTATCGGGATTTGAAAAGTCGCGGGTTTTCGGGACGGGTACGATTCTGGATACTGCCCGTTTTCGTTACATTTTAGGCGAAAAAACGGGTATCGCACCCCGTAGTATTCATGCTTATATTATCGGAGAACATGGTGATAGCGAAGTTGCGGCTTGGAGTAAGGTAAATATTGCCGGAACGAGCTTAGAAAACTACTCAGAAGATTCTGAAATATTTAACCAAATTAGCCAAGAGGTGAAAAATGCTGCTTACGAAATTATTAATCGTAAAGGCTATACTTCTTATGCCATTGGTTTAGGAGTAACTGAGATTGTTCAAGCTGTTTTACGCAATCAATCTCGAATTTTAACGGTGAGTAGTTATATCGATAATTTGTATGGCATTGATAATGTTTGTTTGAGTTTACCGACGGTGGTAAATCGTCAAGGTGCGAGTCGTATTGTCAAGCTAACTTTAAGCGATATGGAAGAAGATCGACTCAGATATTCTGCTAAAGTTTTACATGAAGTTATTGATTCTTTGGATTTAGAGTAGGGCTGAATTTCCCCGATTGGATTGAAAAAAAGTCCGAAATTTCTAGATAAGAGATTGTAGACCGAGACAATCCTTAATTTGGGAATTATTTAATATGAACGCGAAATTCTATCAACTTTGGGGACTGCTGTTTGTTAGTATGAGTACCCTTTTAGCAGGTTGTAACTTCTCCGAGCGTAATCTTCCTCTTGTTGAAAGTAATGCTTCTCAAAATAATCAATCAACTCAATTAACTTATGGTAACTTTATTTTTCAAGAACAAGAGAATGCTGTTGTAATTCCTTTACAAATTCAAGGCGATCGCGGTTGGAACTTATCTAAAGCAAGTCCTATATCTTCCCGCGAATCCAACGATTTAACCGTCAATTTTATCTTTCACAATCTCGACCAAAATACCAGTAACTTGCTTTTAGATCGTCCGGCAATTATTACCCAGTATCAACAGCTTACACCCCAAGCTCAGGCAAAATCTGAGTCGAATGTTGGGGGTTATAGCGGAGTAAATGCGTCTTCTGGAGGAGTGCGATCGCCTCAAGATTACACCGGGGAATATTGGCTATATCACATCGTCGAGGAAGACACCAATCAAGATAAAACTTTATCCGAACAAGATGCAATTCGCGGCTATATTTCAGATATATCGGGGAATAATTTGACTCCCATTACCCCGGAAAACTCGCAACTAAAAGATTGGTTTTTTGCGGAAAATTATTCCCAAGTTTTGCTGCAAGTGCGAACTAATCTCGATGACAATTTGGAGTTTTCCGAACAATCCCTGATAGGATTTTATATTTACGATCTCGAAACTCAACAGCAAAAGCAAATTACACCAGAAAATACTAAACTCAGACAATGGTATTTACAGAGACTCAATGATAAATTTATTGTGTTAGAAATCATATCCGATCGCAACCAAGACAATGAATTCAATACCAATGATGCTGTCACCTTATATCTTTATGATTTAGCCACAGAAACCTTATATCCCATCACCCCAGAAGATAGCCAACTGCAATCTTGGCAATATGACGAAAAGAGTAACTTTCTATTGGCAAAAATTCGAGAAGATAGTAATAGCGATCGCGTCTTTGATACAACAGATTCAATTCAAATTGTCAAGCTCAATCTCGACCAACTTTCGAGGCAAACTCCTATACTCCCAGAATCCCTACAGCAAGAAATTCAACAACTTTACCAAATCGAATCTCCTTAACAATCTGGAATTTTCCCATCAGCCGTTGTTGCTTATAATGCGAGTACAGCCGCAGTCCAACAAAACTGCGATCGCGCTTTAATGTATCTAATCTTAAAATAAACGAGGTTAACTTATGGGTATTTCCCTAGAAAAAATCGAAAAAGAAGCACCGCAACTTATTAATCTCGCCAAAAAAGCCGAGATATCTTTACAAAAAGTAAACTTAACCGATCATCAAGCCAAAGTTGCTTTGTGTTTAGATATTTCCGCATCAATGGGTCATTTATATCGATCGGGAATGATTCAAGAATTTTCCGAAAAGATATTAGCATTAGGAAGCCGTTTTGACGACGATGGTGCAATCGAAATCTTCCTCTTTGGTGCGAATGCTTATCATGCCGGAGATATGAACTTAAAAAACTTTCAAAACTTTATTTCTACCGTACAAAAACGGTTTCCTCTCGAAGGCAATACCCTGTATGGAAAAGCCATGCAAATGATTCGAGAATTCTATTTCACAAATAGCGAAAAAAGTCAACCCCGTGGCTTATTTGGTAAACTTTTAGGAGGGGGTTCTGGGGGAGGAGAACGCAGCGAACCCGTCACCGCAAGCGAACCCGTTTATGTCATGTTTGTCACTGATGGTGCAACTGCAAATCGTGCCGAAGCCGAACGCCAAATGACTTATGCTTCCTACGAACCAATTTTCTGGCAATTTATGGCAATTGGTTCTGGGGGATTCAGCTTTTTAGAACAGTTGGATGACTTACAAAATCGCTATATTGATAATGCTGATTTCTTCAGTGTCGCCAATCCTAAAACTATTAGCGATGAGAAACTTTACGACTTATTAATGACCGAATATCCCGGTTGGATCAAACGTGCCAAACAAAAGAAATTGTTAACTGCTTAACCCCAAAAAAAGGCGATCGCCTTAAAAAGTAAACCCAATTCACTCTGTTCTTCTCTCAGTTTTACATTATCCCGAACCCCCAACAAAGTATTATAATTGGGGTCGCACAGTCCTCAAAACACCAAATGTGAGGAGTCAGGGTGAATGGAATTTGACGCACAAAAACTAGAAGAATTATCAAAAAAATATAAAACCACACCAGGTCAAATTTTAGACCTTACCATTGCCCTAAGAAACCACGGTTGTCCCACCGAAATGCTCAAACAAGCCGTCTTAGACGAACTGTGGTTGCGCTATGTCGTCAAAATTGTGCGGACTCTTATCTTAATAATCGCGATCGCCAACTTTCTGATAGGAACTGCCTTTATTTTTATACAAATGACCCTGATTCCCGAAGCTTACCGCTACGACGAAGTTCTGAAAACCATTTTAGGATGGGGTTTACTGGGGTTATTGCTATCAGCTAGTATTGCCGCGATCGCGATTTATCATTGTCGTCGGTTGCTGCGCCAATTTTTACTCTAACCAATAAACCCACGACAATGAACTAGGATGGTAGTAAATCAATTGCTTCAGGAGGCTGTGTATGAACCAAGACTTTCGTAACCTCACTCAACAAATCAACCTCTCTCAGTTGGGATGCTGGCTGACGGTATTTTTAGTCTGCTGGTTGCTGGCTTCTTTGGGGTTGAGTGGCATTATCAAAAGCGTAGCTGTCCTGATTGCCTTTATCCTGTTAGCCCCCGTTATTGGCTTTGCTGGCTTGCAGTGGTGGCTAAAACGGAATATTGTCGAAGCCCCTTGTCCCGTTTGCGATTATACCTTTACCGGGTTCAAAAAAATGGACTGTCGCTGTCCCAATTGTGGCGAACCCCTCAAAGTCGAAGGAGGGCAATTTCAACGCATTACCCCCCCTGGAACGATTGATGTCGAAGCTGTAGAAGTCTCAGTGCAACAGCTTGAAGATTGAATTTATTGCTCGAGATACAGCGTATAATTGTGGGACTCACCCGCGCGATCGCCCACATAAACGCGATATTCTCCAGGTAACCACAAGCCCGGCATTTCCGGCTTACCCGCAGCGCACATTCTTTCATCGGAATCCGGGCCGATGACCAACAAAGTCGGTTGACCTCCTGTTGCTTCGACACGCAGGTGCATCGAGTTAATTTGTTGGGTTACAGTAATAACATGGTTTGGAGTAGCCGCGATCGCACCGCAATCTGGTGTTTGGGTTGTTCCCCCAGATTGACCCGCAACTGTTCGGCTTTGGGCTGGTGCAATAGCGATCGTTTCGGCTGCACTGGGTAATGTTCCTAGACCCAACAAAGTTACCGCTAACGTCGTGGGAGCGAGTATTTTTTGGAGTAAATTGCCCATCGATCCCTATCCTTGACGAATTATCGCCTTTTTCTACATCTTTAGTATGGCAAATTCCGCAAGGTCTACTGGGTGGGGGTGTTCCTCTTTGTCAACTGTCCGATAACTATTCCGAAAAAAGAATTTGAATCAAACGCACCACCAACCAAGCCAACAACGCATAAACCGCGATCGCGACTAAAACATTAACATCAAAAACCGAGCGATTGCTATTTGCCGTCGGACTAATAAACAAAGTGGAGAAAGGCGCATAAAAAGGCTGAGAAATCGCGTAAATCAAGCCAGCAAAATCATTTTCCGCATTTGCGCCCGACAAACGCAGAAAAAAGCGAATTACCAGCAAAACCTCCAACGCCGCTACCAAATAATAAATAAAATTAACCACCTTATTCAACATCGTCTGCCGCCGCATAATATCGAGACGGCGTTCCTCTGCCAGCAAACGCTGTTCTTCTTGCCTTCTACGGGCTTCTAAAGCTTGTTGGCGGCGAATTTCCTCAGTACGAGCATCATTCGGGGGTTGGGGACGGTCTTCATGGGGATATTGGTTGCCATCATCAGTCATCGACGATTCCTCCGAGCTAAAAATTTACCCAAAATGATTGTAACTGTTACCGGGAAGCATACAACAAACACCATTTTGTGCAAGATGTTGGATATTAACGACTGTCTTTTAACGTATAGGTTATGAGTTCTGAGGTTTTTCCCGTTGTTTATTCCACCCTAGCCGTCACCGCGATCGCATCTTTAGTTTTAGAAAACTATGCCTTGGGTGAAATTGTGAGTTGTGAGTTTTGGCATCGCGGCCTTTGCGATATTTATCTTATCCAAACTCCAACTGCTCCTTACATTTTCAGAGTATCTCATCATCATTGGCGCTCCCACTCGGATATTAATTTTGAACTCGAATTACTGGATTTTTGGCGACAACAAAACCTACCCGTTGCTCATCCCATCCCCACCAAAACGCAGCAATTTGCTCTCGAAATTAATGCCCCTGAAGGCAAACGCTACGGGACATTATTCCCTTATGCTCCTGGCGAAATTGCCATTGGTGACTTTAATACCACCCAAAGTTTACTCCTCGGCAAAACCCTAGCCCAACTTCACGAAACCTCGCGAAAATTCCAACCCTCCGTCTCCCGTCAAAGTCTCACCCTAGAATACTTATTTACTGATTCTTGGGCAGTTATCAAACCCTTTTTAAAGCACCGTTCAGAGGACATAGCGTACCTTGAAAAAGCCATGAATGCCAGCCGAGAAAAAATTGGCGACCTACCCCAATCTAAACCCTTCTGGGTAATTTGTTGGGGCGATCCCCACAGTGGCAATACCCACTTTACCTCAGATAATCAAATGACTTTATTTGACTTCGATCAATGCGGTTATGGTTGGCGAATTTTTGATATTGCTAAGTTTTGGCACGTTTCGCTGCGGACGGGGATTAGTCGTAAAGTCCGCGATACCTTCTTAGAAGGTTATCAAACCATTGCACCCCTAAGTCAACCAGAATTAGCCTTACTGCAACCCTTTACCCAAGCGGCTCATTTTTGGTCTTGGTCGATTAGCATTCATAACGCCTCAGTTCACAATTGGTGCTTGCTTGATGACAGCTATTTTAATCGCCGTCTCGAACAGTTTAAACGCCTTTCTTCCAAAGATTGGCAGTTGTTTTAGTAATTCAGCGATCGCGTGGAGTCTGCGAATAACCGTCTACAAATATCGGTTCGCGACTCCACTCTCTCAGTCAAATATATCGTCCTGGGCGAACAACTACAGTTCGATGTAGTTGAGGGGATCGACGGGTTTGTTGTCGCGGTGAATTTCAAAATGGAGTTGCGGTTGGGTGACAGTACCCGTATTGCCGACTAAGGCGATCGCCTCTCCTTGTTTGACCGTTTGGCCGACTTTGACCAAGTTCTTCTGGTTGTGGGCATAAACCGTGCGATCGCCATTAGAATGCTCCAGAACGACCACCAACGCCTCTCCTAGGTCTTTCCCCATATATTTTGCCACTTCGGGGCTATTGCTTTGACCCGCAGCAATGACCCGACCTTCGGCGGCTGCGAGAACCTTTGACCCGGCAGTTGCCGCGATCGCCACTCCTGTATAACGCTGTTTGCCTTGAGTGCTAAAGCCTTTAGTAATGCGACCTTGAGCGGGCATTTGATAAGCGATCGCCCCTTGAGCCATTTGCCGTTGCAAATCGACCAACATCGCTGCATCTGAGACTTGGAAATACTGCTCTAAAGTGTGGGCGATCGCCTCCGCGCGGCGCATTTGGTCTTTATAAACGCATTCCCATTCCGTAATCGCGAGATTTTCCCGACGACAAATTCCCAGTAAACCCGTGGCGCGATTTGTCCCATTTTCTAAATCTAACTGGTCGCCTTGATTGAGATAAAACGCTGCCGTCCGCGCCCAGGCGATCGCGTCAATTCCCGTCTTTCCCCCCGAACGGGCGATCGCCAAAGCTTGGGGGAAACGGCGCGAATGTACCGGACTGGCTTGATTATACAAATCCGCCGCATTCAGGATGGCCTCTAAATCGCCGTTGGGGTCAATTCCGGCTGCTTTCAAATCCCCTAAATTCGTCGGTAAACGCCGTCTGGCGCGGTCTAAGCAAAACTGCTCGGCGGCTTGGAGATTGCCCCCACTGCGCCCTTGGTCGCTACAGGGGCCGTAATTCGTCACGCGATCGCCCCAGGACAAGTTACCCGGATCGGTGTGGCCAAAATAAGCTGGCATTTGCTCGACGTACAGCGTTCCCTTGTCTCGATAAACCCGATAATTTCCCTCAGCCACCCCAATAGCCAACATCCCAATCGCGAGGGGAGACTCAAACAAACGCTCGTGAGGAATTAAAGGCTGGAGAGGCTTCGGAGGAGACTGAGCTTGAGCCGAAGCCGTCGTTTGAGCCTTAGCTTCGGGGGCATGGGGGAGAGTACCGTCGGCTGGGGGCTTGTAGCGCACGGGAACAGCCACAGGTACAACTTTGCGCCGTTGGGCAGCACTGGGTGAGGTGAGTTGCTCTGGGAGCGATAGGGTAGAATGATTATCTCTGTTGAGAGTTTTGGGTAAATTTCCCTGCCAAGAAACAAGAGTCGCGATCGCCGTGGTGCTGACCACACCAATAATTGCTCCTCGCGATAACCATCCCCAATCCGGCGTAACCATAAGCGAATTTTGAGTAACTTTCGAGGTGTTCAATGTGATAACGCCTCAACATTCTAGCGCTTGGTTGTCTTAACTAAGGCTAAATTGGAGAGGAATTTTGATTCTGGACAGGATTTTCAGTGGGTCTTGGGCAGTGGGAAGAGATTGGAATTGTGACGAACAACCAACAACCAACAACCAACAACCAACAACCAATAACCAA
>JAWQFT010000116.1:0-16771 GCA_035968055.1 Jaaginema sp. PMC 1080.18
ATAGGATAGACAAGAGTTTGGGAACGTAAGATCGATTTGTGTATAAGCAGTAGCCAGAGGAAGAGAGGGAAGTTAAATTCTACCCCCGCGAGCTTTGCCGTCTATTTTGTTAGACTACCTGCGGATTGGTTTACCCTGAGTGTGGCTTTTCTTTTGCGATTTTGCTAACTGAGTCCATGACGCAATTTCCCCCGATTACCCATGTTATTTACGATCTTGACGGCTTACTGCTAGATACTGAACCTTTGCAAACGCAGGTTAATCAGGCGATCGCCCGTCGCTATGGTAAGTCTTTTTCTGCGGCAGTGCGATCGCGGGTTGCGGGTCGTAATGCCCTCGATACGGCTCGGATTATCGTTGAAGACCTCGATCTACCCCTTAGTCCGGAGGCTTATGTGCAAGAGCGCAAGGCTTTAATTTATGGGCTATATCCCGGCGCACAAGCCCTTCCAGGGGCGCTCAATCTCACCAAACACCTGGCGACCCATAATATCCCTCAAGCGGTGGCTACTAGCTCCTCGCGGCAGCCTTTTGAATTGAAGATTACCCATCACCAAGAATGGTTTTCTGTGTTTGATTGTATTGTGGTGGGAGACGATCCGGAGTTACAACAAGGCAAACCTGCCCCAGATATTTTCTTGATTGCGGCAAAGCGCTTGGGGGCTAAACCGGAACAATGCTTGGTGTTTGAAGACGCGATCGCGGGGATGGAAGCGGCGATCGCGGCGGGGATGTCGGTTGTGGTTGTCCCCAATCCTGAAATCCCCCGCCATCTCTACCATAGCGCTCATCAACTTATCGATTCTTTAACCGACTTTGAGCCGCAGTTGTGGCAATTACCCGTTTAGCGACGCAGGAAGATATTTTTTAAAGTCAAGCGGATCGAAAAACGGATCGCTAAGTAAATGGCGAAGGCGATCGCGCTATAAGTCCAGACTGTACGAACTGCATAGGGAAGCTGCATCCAAAACTGCGGTACGGATAGCATCAACAAGCGATCGAGGGCGATCGTTCCTAAAAAATAAGGCAAGCGGTTTTGGGGTTTAATCTTTGTCGCTATGGTCATCAACTGAAACCCTGTAAATACCGCGATTAGTAACAGTAAAACAATTTCAATTTGGGGAAATAGCCCAAAAACAACGACACCAACGATTCCTAACCCCAAAATTCCTATAATTCCCTGAATTAACCTGTTACCAGCAAAATAATTTGTAATGGTCACCCCACACAACACCACCACCGCGATCGCCATAATTGTAGATTCCATGACCCAACCTGCAAATAACAACTGGATAAACTTGGCTCTCAAACCCCAATTTCGCCTCTAATTTTAGCTTTGGGTGGGATGCGCGATCGCCCCAAACAACCAACAACCCCCCCCTGAAATACACCCAAAGAAAGATGAGGAAAACCTCACCCCTAGAGCGATCGCGCCAAAAACTACAATAGAAGTTAATTCTCTCGCGTTATCAGCGACTTAAACTTGTTTGTTTTAGAAAAACCCTAATGGCTGTTAAAAACACTCCCGATACCCCTCCCTCCCGGCGTATCGGCAATATCTTATTAATTCTGGGAGGCTTATTTTTACTCGCCAACTTGGTATTCCCGCAACTATTCGGGCCCAATGTCCCCAAAGTCCCCTATAGTCTCTTTATCGACGAACTCGAAGACGGGAAAGTCACCGAAGCCTTGGTGGGTGACAAAGAAATCCGCTACCGTCTCAAAGACGAACAAGGCAACCCCGGCCAAGTCCTCTCTACTACGCCTATTTTTGACCTAGAATTGCCCAAACGCCTCGAAGCCCAAGGAGTCAAATTTGGTGCGCCCTCACCCCCACAGAATGCCTGGATTGGCAATATTATTGGTTGGGTTATCCCCCCCTTAATTTTTGTCGGCATTTGGTGGTTTTTCCTCGGTCGTAGTGGGGGATTGGGCGGCGGTGGACCTCGCAGTGCCTTGTCCATTAGCAAAAGCAAAGCCCGCGTTTACGTCGAAGGCGAAAGCGAAAAAATTACCTTCGACGATGTAGCCGGAGTCGAAGAAGCCAAAACCGAACTTGAAGAAATTGTCGAGTTTCTCAAATCGCCCCAACGCTATCAAAATATTGGCGCACGGATTCCCCGTGGCGTTTTGCTCGTCGGGCCGCCGGGAACGGGTAAAACCTTGATGGCCAGGGCGGTTGCCGGGGAAGCGGGTGTACCGTTTTTCTCGATTTCCGGCTCGGAATTTGTTGAGTTATTCGTCGGTGCAGGGGCAGCGCGAGTCCGAGATTTATTTGAACAAGCCAAACAAAAAGCCCCTTGTATTATCTTTATCGACGAATTAGACGCGATCGGCAAGTCCCGCGCGGGCAGTGGCGGTATTGTCGGGGGGAATGACGAACGAGAGCAAACCCTCAACCAATTACTCACAGAAATGGATGGTTTTACCGCCGGAGATGCCACGGTAATCGTCCTCGCTGCCACCAACCGCCCGGAAACCCTTGACCCTGCCTTATTACGTCCCGGTCGTTTTGACCGTCAAGTATTGGTAGACCGTCCTGATTTAGCCGGACGCTTGAAAATCCTCGAAATTTACGCCCAAAAGGTGAAATTGGACGCAGACATCGATTTACAGAAAATTGCCGCCCGGACTCCTGGTTTTGCGGGGGCGGATTTGGCGAATTTGGTCAACGAAGCTGCCTTGTTAGCCGCTCGCAATGACCGCAAAACCGTGGCTCAAGCAGATTTCAACGAAGCCATCGAGCGCGTTGTAGCGGGTTTAGAAAAGAAAAGCCGCGTCCTCAACGAAAAAGAGAAGAAGATTGTCGCTTATCACGAAGTTGGTCACGCTTTGGTGGGGGCAGCTTTACCCGGAGGCAATCGCGTCGCCAAAATCTCCATCGTGCCGCGTGGGATGGCGGCTTTGGGTTACACTTTACAACTGCCCACTGAAGACCGTTTCTTGCTCTCAGAAAGCGAGTTACGCGGGCAAATTGCAACCTTGTTGGGAGGACGCTCTGCCGAGGAGTTGATTTTCGGCAGCATTACCACCGGGGCTTCTAACGATTTGCAACGCGCCACGGATTTGGCCGAGCAGATGGTTACGACTTACGGCATGAGTAAGATTCTCGGACCTCTGGCGTACCAAAAGGGTCAGCAAAATAACTTCCTGGGGGATGGTATGATGAATCCCCGTCGAGCGGTGAGTGACGAAACAGCGAAGGCAATTGATGAGGAGGTGAAAGAGATTGTGGAGACGGGTCATCGTCAAGCCCACGCAATCCTGGAAGCCAACCGCGATTTACTCGAAACCATCGCTCAACAAATCCTAGAAGTGGAAGTGATTGAAGGGGATACGTTGCAGAAGTTACTCAATGAGGTGGAAATTCCTGAAGATGCCAAAATGACGGTGGCGGTTTAGTTGCCTTCACTCTAAATCCCTCTCCTGGCTTGGGAGAGGGGCTTTTTTTTAGATTGAACTTACAACCCTTAAAATATCGTGGTATGGCGCTACGGCAAAGCATGATTGACATCGTGTAGAGTGGGCATTGCCAGCCCTTTCAATCGGTGTTCGACTTCGCTCTAGTTTTACCCGTTTGAGAGGGGGAAGAGTGGGAAGATGGGCTTGACAGGGCTGGGTGGGCATTGCCCACCATAAAATAGCTTATATCTTATTCTTTATGTCCCAAACCACAATCGTAGGGCTATAAAAGTTGAGTTTCTGAAAATATCTAATGTCTATTCTTACTCTTCGTCATGTTAGTTTTGCCCTCTTCGGATTTGCCGGAGGTGCAACCGTTGTATTCAATCTTTTGCGGTCATTCAATTTCTTCAATTTGCTAAAACGGGGAGTCTACTCAGACCAAACTATTTTCTATAATACTTTTTATGAATTGTTGTTCGGAATTCCTATTGGAGGATTACTCGGAATTGGATTTGCTCTTTTCTTATTAAACAAAAATGTCAAATTTGTTCATTTAATTATCAGCATTAGCTTCGGAATTTTTGTGACTTTATTTTTAACTGAAACCCTAGATCGGCAAATTCGTCCACCTCTTGTTCGAGCGGCTCAATACAACTACTTTTTCCAAATTCAAACAGCAATTCAAATAGGAAACGACTTAAATTTTAAGGATATTAACGGTAATACGGCTTTAATTGAAGCCAGTCGAAAAGGAAATTTTTCAATAGTGAAAGCGCTCATTCAAGCTGGAGCCGATGTCAACGCTGTTAATAATTGGGGAAGCAGTGCATTAGCATATACTGTGTCAGCCGGTGATTATGAGATAAACATTATCAAAGCTCTTATTGAAGCTGGGGCTGATGTTAATGTCACCAATTCTTCAGGAAATACTCCTTTGATGACGACGTTGCGGTTCGGAATTAATAATACGAAAACTGTAAAAGCCCTTATTCAAGCTGGGGCTGATGTCAATGCTATCAACAACCGAGGCTCTACCCCCTTGGAAATTGCTACAACTGAGAATCAGGACAATGTTGTAGATATTCTTCGTGAAGCCGGTGCAGAATAACAGCGAACTAAAAATTAGTGGTTTGTGGTAAGCAGATTTGGTATGAACCGTTTTAGAAACACAAGCGTTTTCACTCTCTACTTCTTGAGATTTAAAAGTCTTTGGCTCTATTTTTTCAGCCAATAGTGGACTGTTTTTCGTATTCTTCACAAATTCTTACAGCAGCTTCTAGGTATCGCTCTAATAGAGGACGATTGGATAGGTCGGGTAATACTAATTCAACAGCCGCTCCGGCCTGCATTATTCCACCATGCCCTTCTCCATCTTTGAAAGCTGCAAGAGATGCCCACAGTCGAGCTATTGCAGTTTGAAATTCTTCCCTTTCGGGCAAATACCATATTTCTCGCGAAATTTCCCGACATAGCAAAGAAGTTAAACTATTCTGCGAATCCAAAGCTTGCTGAATATATTTATCGAGATTGGAAAGTTTTTCCGGCTTAAATTCAGAAGCATATATTCGTAGACATTCTCCTACCCATTGAATTGCCAAACTATAGTGATTTTCTTGGAGTTTTTGTGCGGTTGGATAAGCCCAAAGTATGCGTTTTTGTTCTAAGGTTTGCTTGACTTTATTTATTGTTTGTCTCAAATTTGTTGTCTCCCTAATTTTCAAAGTTTTGTTAATAAGGCTAGTTCTCCTATAGCTGGTTCTGTAACTCTCCATTCGTTAATAATTTTAGCTCCATCTGTATAAGGAGGAATCCATGCTGTAATTCCTTCTATACCGCCAGAATCGGGATTCAAGGCATTTTCTGGAACATCAATTTCAGCTTTATCGTAGGGTGGGTTAGGCGGTTAAAACCTAAGCTATGACTGCGATTGGGCAATCCGCCGTAACCCACCGCTTAAGCTGTGTCACGGCACTACAAACTTAAGCACCCATTCAAAATTAATTGCCCATTTTCAAATTCCAAAATGCTCATCGGCTATGGGTTACAGCGAAAACGAGTAGGCAAACAATTCTGTGTAGGTGCTTACTAGATAATCGCTGAGAGTTTTGAGTAAATGTTGATGTCTTTCTGCTGAAATATTGCCAATAGAACCGATAATTTTACGGCGAGGAATAACCGCTAAAAAAACTAACCGAATCAAAGATTGACTTCGTAAACCACTGGTGGCAAAATCGGGATCGGTAGAAGAAATAATATTATCAAAACCTACAACTTCTTGATGAATTTGGGTACTAATACCACAAACTAAAAAATCTCGATAAAGCGGTAGCTCGCGAAGGAGAAGAACTGGACGATTTTTAATTATTCCGTCTGCTTGGGGAATCGGTGTGAGAACAATATCAGCTTCCTTCATAGTCAGAATTTACTGTTTTGATTGTACTCAAAGGATAATCATCATCCTCAGTATAAGCATTATTCAGTTGATCTATAGAAAAAGACAACCAGGCTTCGCTTTCTGAGTTTTGTTTTGGGATAATGGTAACAACAAGTTTGGTATTGGGTTGGAGGGGATACGGTTCATCGAGTTGAATAGATTGCCCATCAAAATGTGCGGGTAAAGCAATAAGTTTCATAGTAGGGTGATAACTCAATACAATTATTTTTACTTATTGTATCATTGACGAAAAAAGCGCGATCAGGCGAAGCCTGCCACTTCGCGATCGCCCTCTTGGGGTAATGAAACGCGATCGCAACTTTATTACATTTACAAATTGTCGCGATCGTCTCCCTCTAGAATTACCTCGATATCCCGCGATCCGTGTATTACTCTCAAAATTTCAACTCCTGTGGCTGTTACTTGGTAGAAAATTAGATAGTTTTTAAACCCTTTCACAACCAATTGACGGACGTTTTGCAGCCGTAAGTTTGTAAACTGACATTGTTTGCCTAGTTGTGGCATTTGCCCCAATTGTTTGAAAGTATCTTCGGCTGCCTTAAGAAAACGCTCTCCACTTTCTAGGTTATTTTCAGCAATATAAGTGGCAATATCAATCAAATCGCGAATAACTTGCGGACGTTTGAGAATTTCACTCATATTTTTGGCGATTGAGCTTATCTTGAACCGCTTGACGAATTTCTGTCCAGTCGCGATCGCTCATCGAAGTAGCCACGCCAGAGTCTATTCCTTCTAACAAAAGGGTTTGGAGATTTTCTTGGGCTTTTCGTTTTTGGTCTTGACGAATGAGATCGCGAATATACTCACTCACGCTGCCATAACCGCCGATTTTAACTTGTTGCTCGATATAGTCCCGCAAGGTATCGGGAAGGGAGACATTCATGGTTTTCATGGCATTATTGACCATAACAATGATTGTATTATGGCAAGATTTGTCATTTCTTGCCATAATGAACAAACGCGTGCCGCGAAGCGGATTCCTGCGGGATCGCAATAGATAGGATGCCTTAACAACGTATCCTAGGAATTGATATCTTTGGCACAAATGACAAAAGACAAAGCGGACGGGGGAAAATAACGACGATTCTCTCGCAGGTGACTGTTTTGGCGTAACCCATTAACGGTATAAATAGAACCGTAATCGAAGTTATCCAGCCTGCGCGTGATATTCTCATGAACTTACAAACGATAGCCACAAAACCTTTTAGCGACCAAAAGCCGGGAACATCGGGATTGCGTAAATCCGTCCCCGATTTCCAAAAAACCCATTATCTCGAAAACTTTATTCAAGCGATTTTTGACAGCCTCGAAGACAAAGCAGGCAAAACCCTAGTATTGGGGGGAGACGGACGGTATTACAACCGTACTGCGATTCAAGTTATCCTCAAAATGGCCGCAGCCAACGACATTGGTAAAGTGTTGGTGGGTTATGGGGGAATCCTCTCGACTCCGGCGGCTTCTTGCGTGATTCGTGAAAGTGACGCGATTGGCGGTATTATTCTGTCAGCGAGTCACAACCCTGGCGGCCCGGAAGGGGATTTTGGGGTGAAATTCAATACCAGTAATGGCGGTCCAGCCCCGGAAAAGGTGACTCAGGCGATTTTTGAGCGCAGCAAGGTTATCGACGAGTATAAAATCTTAGAAGCGGCGGATATGAATCTCGATCGCATTGGTTCGTTTAAGTTGGGAACAATGACGGTAGAGGTGATTGATTCGGTGGAGTCTTATGGGGCGTTGATGCGATCGCTCTTCGATTTTACCGCCATTCGCAACCTCCTCACTTCCGGTAAGTTTCGGATGTGCATGGATTCCCTACACGCGGTTACCGGGCCTTATGCTCATGCTATCTTTGAGGGACAACTGGGCGCACCCGCCGGGACAGTACAGAATGGTAAGCCTCTAGAGGACTTTGGTGGCGGTCATCCCGACCCTAACTTAGTATATGCCCACGATCTCGTCGAAATTATGTTTGGCGACCCTGCACCGGATTTTGGGGCGGCTTCCGATGGGGATGGCGATCGCAATATGATTTTAGGTAATAATTTCTTTGTGACTCCGAGCGATAGTTTGGCTGTCCTCACTGCCAATGCTAAACTCGTACCGGGTTACAAAGAGGGTTTATCTGGTGTAGCGCGATCGATGCCCACCAGCGCCGCCGTTGACCGCGTAGCCGATGATATGGGGATTGATTGCTACGAAACCCCCACAGGCTGGAAGTTCTTTGGCAACCTCCTCGATGCCGGGAAAGCCACTCTCTGCGGTGAAGAAAGCTTCGGGACGGGTTCAAATCATGTCCGCGAAAAAGATGGCCTCTGGGCAGTATTATTCTGGTTAAATATCCTGGCTGTGCGTCAAGAATCTGTTGAAGATATTGTACGGGATCACTGGAAAGCCTACGGTCGCAACTTCTACTCTCGTCACGATTACGAGGAAGTCGCAAGCAAAGGGGCTAATCAGTTGATGGATCAGTTGCGGGCTAAACTGGACGGTTTACCCGGTCAAAAGTTGGGTCAATACGAGGTGAAATATGCCGATGATTTCAGCTACACTGACCCCGTGGATGGCAGTGTCAGCGAACAGCAAGGGATTCGCATTGGCTTTACCGACGGGTCGCGCATTGTCTTCCGCTTATCCGGTACGGGGACAAAAGGGGCCACTTTACGAGTATACCTGGAAAGCTACGAACCCGACTCTAGCAAGCATGATACAGATACCCAAGAAGCGCTTTCTTCTCTGATTAGTTTAGCTGAAGAAGTTGCCCAGATTCGCAACTTTACCGGACGGACTGAACCGACAGTCATTACTTAATTTAATCGTCACAACACGAAAACCCGGTTTGTAGCAGCCGGGTTTTTAATTCTATTGGTATAGTTATTTCACTTAAGATTGAGACAATCGAGCGTATCTCAGAGAGCAAATGTCGATCTTGTTTCAGTTAGAGGCATTCATGGTTGCGATCGCTTTTTACCGGCTTTCAGTTCAGCTAAAGCATCATCGTAGTTAACAGCTTGGGCTTCTAAAAAGCGTTGCAAATTGTAGGGATCGTTGTTCATGTTATCTTAGTCAAAAGGTAAGTAAAAATAGCGATTGATTAGAGTCAACTTATTGGTCATTTAGCGATTTAATTCCTTGTTCTTTCAGTTTCGCTAATCCGTCTTTCATCGCTTTAATCTGCTCTGGTGGATGTCCTGACCAAATTGTAACCTCACCCACAACTTTCAACGGGTGTAATGAGCGATAAGATTGGGTTGGATTGCCAGGAAACTTTCGATCGGTTAGATCGGGATCGTCTTCGATAACTCCAGTTGGTTCTACTAAATAAATTCGTTCTTGGCTGACTCCAAAAGACAGTTCAGCACCCCAAATTGCAGCATCCAAAGTTGCTGTCAGAAAAACATATTTAGCCTTTTTCCTTTGCCCAAAATTTGAGGGATAACCAACTTGAATTAAATCTCCAATCTTTAAGTCGGCTTTTGTACCATGAAAAAAGGTTTGAGCAAAAGGAGTTGCTTGAGGTTCAGTAGACTTATTTTGATTTATACTATTTTCCATTGAAGTAACTTATTAATAAATTGTAAACTACCACAAGAAAATTTTGTCGCTCTACTGTTGTTTCGGACATAGCGCGATCGTTGGCAAAACAGTGTATTTAGTTTATTTTACCTTACCTTAGTCAAAAACGCCTGAGTTATAGAGAATACGATCGTACTGGATCGCTAGAAATTATTTTTTCGAGTTGCCATTTCCTTTGCGTTTACTTCTTACATAAACCACTTTGTTTTTTCTCTGAATCTCAAATAAATCAATAGCTTCAAATAAACCGCTTAAGTTAGCATAGCCATAGTTGCGCGAATCAAAAGATGCTTGATTTTTGATATGTGAACCGAGTACAGCTAAGTTTGACCAACCATCATCATCTAAGGTACTAGAGACAGCACCTCGGAGTAAATTCATCAATTTAGTATCTTGCTTTAACTCTTTACCCGTTTTCTTAACACTTGTAGTAGATTTAAAATCTTCTTCAGAAACTATGGTTCGATCGATTGTCTCAAGATATAAAAAGGTTGAACAGGCATAAACAAAGGGTAAAGGCGTTTTTTTCTCACCAAATCCATAGACTTTTAATCCATTAGTTAAAATCCTCATTACCAAAGGCGTAAAATCGCAATCACTTGACACAAGAGCAAAAGCATCGAGTTGTTGGGTGTAAAGCAAGTCCATTGCATCAATAATTATGGCAGCATCGGTGGCATTTTTACCTTTGCTATAATCAAACTGTTGAACGGGAAGAATTGCATATTCATGCAAACAAGACTCCCACGCTTGTAAATTAGAGTTTTTCCAGTTACCGTAAGCTTTACGAATATTCGCAACTCCGTATTTAGCGATCTCAGATAGAATGGCCTCAATCTTTGATGCAGGGGCATTATCTGCATCAATCAGCAGAGCAATTTTGGATTCGGATGGCTGCATATTCCAAGACCTTATTAAACCATTTTCCAAGTTATCTCTTGTCCTGCGCGTAATGGTACAAGCCCGGAGTCAGTAAACGGCAATTCATCGGGAATTTGCCAAGTCGTTTTTGTTAAAGTAATTTGTTCGGTATTGCGGGGGAGTTGATAAAAATCTGGCCCGTAGAAACTGGCAAATGCTTCTAGTTTATCCAGGGCATTCATGCTTTCAAATGCCTCAGCGTACAATTCTAGGGCATGGAGGGCAGAAAAACAGCCTGCACAGCCACAAGCACTTTCTTTACTATTGCGGGTGTGGGGGGCGCTATCTGTGCCGAGAAAGAACTTAGGATTGCCGGATGTGGCGGCTTTTAATAGGGCTTGACGGTGGGTTTCTCGTTTGAGAATGGGTAAGCAGTAAAAATGGGGATTAATGCCACCTTTAAAGATTTGATTGCGGTTGAAAAGTAGGTGTTGTGGGGTAATAGTTGCGGCGATATTATCGGCTTCTAAAACGAACTCGACGGCATGGGCGGTGGTAATATGTTCGAGTACGGTTCTTAGCTTTGGAAAATGCTGTTTGAGGGGGATTAAATATCGCTCGATAAAGACTTTTTCGCGGTCGAAAATATCTACTTCTGAATCGGTTGCTTCGCCATGAAGTAAGAGGGGTAAATCGACTTCTTGCATGGTAGCAAAAACGCGATCGCACTTGCGAATATCGGTAACGCCAAATTCAGAGTTTGTGGTTGCACCAGAGGGGTAATATTTCACGGCTTTGACTAACCCAGAGGCTTTGGCTTTTTTAATCTCGTCTGGGCTAGTATTGTCGGTGAGATACAGTGTCATCAGGGGTTCAAATTCTTGCCCTTTGGGAATTGCTGCGAGAATGCGATCTCGATAGGCTTCTGCATCGGCAAGCGATCGCACTGGGGGCTTCAAATTGGGCATAATGATAGCACGGGCAAATTGGCGCACCGTATGGGGTAAAACGGCTTTTAGGGCTGCACCATCGCGCAGATGTAAATGCCAATCGTCGGGTCGAGTTAGGGTGATTTGTTGCATTAAGTAGGTTGGGAATTTATCTAATCTAATTGAGTTTTTTGTTACTCAAAAAAGCGATTTTGAGCTTGCTGAATGATAAATCGGCGGAGAACAAGAGGAATATTTGTCATAAAATCGTTACCGACTCACTTGGGTTGAACGTAACTGAAGTAAAGATAAAAATTCTGCAAGTTCAACTAACCCTTCCGCTTCTTGTTTTTCCTCTGAAGATAAAAAATAACCCTCATCTTGACGATCCAAGAGAAATTGCAAGCGATTGTGAACAGCAGGGGGGAGTTGAAAATGAGTTAGTTCTAGAGGAATTTCCACAATTTTAGACATATTATACTTCCATTTTTTAAGCAAGTTTGTGCGTGTTTTATTATCGTAATTTTACATACTATACTGGAGGTCTGGTCTATCAATCAATACCGCGATAGAGTTGCGCGATCGCGAATTTTAAGTTAATGCTAGAAAGCGAGACAAGATCGCAAACTTCATAAATTGTTGTTTCCCAAGTATCAGCAGAAGTGCGACGACGGCATTCGAGACGCTGACTTTCTTGAGAAATCAACACATATTCTTCTAAGGTATCAATCTGTTGATAATCTTCAAATTTTTCCCCACAATCGAAAACTCGGGTACTCGGTGAAAGAACTTCCACAATAAGTTTAGGATAACGCTTGATGTAGCGGTCTTCTTTATCTCGTGAATCGCAGGTTACAAAGGCATCAGGATAGTAATAAAACTGCGTTTGGTAACTAACTTTAACATCCCCCGAATAAAAACGGCAGTTTGAGTCACCGAGATGCTGATTAATCAAACTAATGAGGTTAAGAGAAATACGATTATGATTATCCGTCCCTCCCGTCATCGCATAAACCAAACCGCGTCGATATTCATGGCGGATGGGATTATGATGTTCAATATCGAGGTAATCTTCAGGGTTGATATAATGGGGAACAGCAATCATGTCGGTGTTCGGGGTTTGAATAATTTATTTTTATTTTAGCGATATTCTCAAGCTACTGATTTTGACTACAATGAAAATTAGACAATCTTTGGCTATTTGAATCAAAGGATAAGTGATGGATATCCAAAATATTGAATTAGAAGAATTAGAAGCTGAATTTAACCACTACATCGCGCAAGAATTTCGCAATTTTTTTTCAGACAATCCTACTATCCGAAGAGAAGCATTAGATGAAATTTTTAGTTATGTTTACCATCAGGGAGATTTGCATTACAAAGTCAATTTGGTTGTTCCTTTTTTAATTAGACAAGTTGATCTCGAGACAGATACAGACGTTCTTTGTGATATTTTATGCTGTATTGCTGCGATCGCGACCTTTCACAATTTATCAGATTTTTATCGTCTCAATACATCTACGAACGAATCTCATCAGAAATATCAAGCATGGGTTAATTCTGTTCGTCAACCCATTTATAAATCTCTCGACTGCTATGTTGGCTTTCTCGAACATAATACATCTGATATTAGAATAGTTGCTGCTGATATCCTTGCTGCTTGTAAACCCCATTCTACTAAAGTATGCGCGAAATTTTACGACCGTCTGACACAAGAAGCCGAAGCAAAAATTAGAGCATCGCTGCTTTTATTATTGGCAATATTAGACCAAGAAAATCCTTTAGATCGAGATTTTTGCGAACAAATTTTACAATCCGATCGAGCGGATATAGTCAAGTTGGCTGCTGCGATCGCGCTAATGTATGTAGCTGGAGAACAACCATCTCAGGAAGTGTTAGACAAACTCATAAAACTTGGCGATCGCCCTAATATATTACTACAGTTGAGCAATCATTTTGACGATTGCTATTCAGACGGACATGGATTGTTTGCCAACTTTTTTGCTCGATTAGATGATTCTGCGCTAGAACAATTAATGCCAGTTTTAATTTATCGATGGGCTTGTATCGAATATTACTATTATTGCGATTTATTGTTTGAGATTATTGTTTTTCCAGAGGGTATGATGAAACCAGGAACAAGAGTTAGCGATCTTACGAAAAGTCAGCAGTTTTTATTGCAAGCGATCGCGGATGATGATGAAGCATGGGAAAGAGGATTTAATATTAGTAATCTTGACTACTCCCTCAAAGTCATTGGCATTCAAGAAGAACCGCAACGAGATACGTTAATTCGATTTCTGAATGGCGAAGCGCTCTAAAAACGTTTAATATTTAACCTTATTGCTTTCTATTAAAAACTATGTCTACAATCCAACTTCCTATTCCTGAATTTTTCAATCGCGATCGCGTTCCTGAAATCTGGCGCGTTCCTTATCAAGAAAGAGCCGCACAAGCTCAAAAGTGGGCAGAAAAACACGCTCTCACCCCGGCGGCTGAAGATTTAAATAAAGTATGCTTGTTATTAATTGATGTACAAAATACCTTTTGTCATCCCGAATTTGAGTTATTTGTTGGGGGAAAATCGGGAAGGGGAGCAATAGAAGATAATCAGCGTTTATGCGAATTTATTTATCGTAACTTGGGGTTAATTACTGATATTATTCCAACCCTGGATACGCACACTGCTATGCAAATTTTCCATCCGATCTTTTGGATTAACGAGCAAGGCGAGCATCCTACTCCAGCCGCAACTACAATTAGTTTTGAGGACGTAGAAACGGGGAAATGGCGAGTGAATCCGGCGGTGGCTTATAGTGTCAGTAATGGCGATTACGAAACCCTGCAAAAACACGCTTTTTATTACACCAGAGAACTGAGTCAAAACAGCAAACTGCCCCTCACTATCTGGCCGTATCATAGTATGTTAGGTGGCATTGGTCACGCCCTCGTTCCTGCCGTCGAAGAAGCCTGTTTTTTCCATAACATTGCTCGGCAAAGTCAAACCCTTTATGAAGCCAAAGGTAGCCATTCCCTGACGGAAAACTACTCAGTCTTAAGCCCGGAAGTCACAACCAATGAAACCGGAAAAACTATCGCTGAGAAAAACCACAATTTAATCGCCAAACTACTCGATTACGACACTATTATCATCGCCGGACAAGCCAAAAGTCATTGCGTCGCTTGGACTGTCGAGGACTTACTTTCAGAAATAAAAACTCGCGACTCGAAGCTGGCAGAAAAAGTCTATCTCCTCGATGATTGTACCTCCCCCGTGGTCGTTCCCGATGTGGTGGACTACAGCGAAGTCGCCGAAAACGCCTTCCAACGCTTTGCGGATGCGGGAATGCACCGAGTTAAATCCACCGACGACCTCCCTTGAAACCATAACCGCCTTAAAATGTAAAGCAGATAGTTTAGATTTGTTTATAAAATATGGTTGCGTCCGTTTTAATTGCAAACTTACAAAAAAGCTACGGTAATACCCCTGCCGTTAAAGATATCTCCTTCCAAGTCGAACCCGGCGAGATATTCGGTTTACTCGGGCCGAACGGGGCAGGTAAAACCACCACCATTCGCTGTTTATGCACCCTTGCCAAGCCCGATTCTGGCAAAATTGAAGTTTGTGGGGTGAACGCGATCGCGAACCCCAAAGCCGCCCGTCGTCGTCTCGGTTACGTCGCCCAAGAAGTCGCCCTCGACAAAGTATTAACCGGGAGAGAACTGCTAAACCTGCAAGCCGCATTGTATCATCTGCCAGGGAGTGCCGCACGCGATCGCATCGAGCAACTCATTAACCTCCTGGGACTCCAAGAATACGCCGACAAAAAAACCGGGACATATTCCGGGGGGATTCGCAAACGCCTCGACCTAGCCGCCGGATTACTCCACCAACCCGAATTACTGGTACTCGACGAACCCACCGTCGGCCTCGACATCGAAAGCCGCTTCGTGATGTGGGACTTCCTCAGACAACTCAAAGCCGCCGGAACGACCGTACTGATTACCAGCCATTATCTCGAAGAAATCGATGCCCTCGCTGACCGTCTCGCCATCATCGACAAAGGTGTAGTCCTCGCAGAAGGCAGTCCCAACGAACTCAAAGACAAAATCGGCGGCGAAATAGTCACCCTCCGCGTCCGCGAATTTACCCCCAACGAAGAAGCAGACAAAGCCAAACACGCCCTCCTCTCCCTCCCCTTCGTTGAAGAAGCCATTATCAACACAGCCCAAGGCAACGCCATCAACCTCGTCGTCCAGAGTCAAAGCAACCCCCTCAGCCAAATCGAACAAGCCCTACAAGACATCGGCCTACCCACCTTCAGCATGGCGCAATCTCGCCCCAGTCTCGACGACGTTTACCTCGCGGCCACCGGACGCACCCTCATGGATGCCGAACTCGCGGCTGCGGGGACTCGCGACCTCAAGAAAGAGAAAAAACAAATGATGAAATAGTCTTATTTCACTATCAATTCAAAAGCCCCTCGCCCGTGGGAGCTACTGCTTATACATAAGTTAGAAATTTTGCCTAATACCAAATCCGGCGCGATACACCGTCTATCCCACCCGCCCACGGATTAAAATCCGGGGCTAGTAAATACAAAGTCCGCCTTCGCGGACTCAAAAATAGGATAGACAAGAGTTTGGGAACGTAAAATCGATTTGTGTATAAGCAGTAACGCTTGTGGGAGAGGGGTTTGGGGTGAGGGCTACACCTCATCCAACCAAGCCTGCAACGCCCCGACTAAATTGCCTTGAGTCGGCAGAAAACCCTTCAGGGGTGGGTCGAGGGGAGAATCCGTCAGCCAAGCGATAAGGGCGGTGTCGCTACACTGAATCAGGACATCCCGTAGAGAGGGACTAAAGCTGTTTTGCGGGGGGATGGAGTCATGCAGAATCAAGACGAGATGGGTTTTGTTGCAGTCACGTTTGAGTTGTTTGAGATAGCGGGTAAGTTGGCTGCTGCGGCTGATTTCTGGCGGTAATTTTGTGGCTTCTGGGAAGGCGGTTTCATGGATTTTTTGCCACAGTAAGTCTGCGATTTCGATGGGGTCGCGAGTGGTGAGGAGAGAGTGAATATCGAGGCACAATAAAAGCTTGGATTCGTGGGTTTGCAGTTGTTGGGAAAGGTCGAGGAGTTGGTTTTCTAGGGATTGTTGGGTGGTTTTGTGCCAGGCTTGGTAGAAGTCGGTATAGGGGAGGTCTTGGGCAATTTTCCAGAGGATGTTGTAGTAGTGTTTATAGAGGTTAAAGTTGTTTTCGTAAGTTTCGTTGTTGAGGTGGGGTTGGAGGGTAGAAACAGCTTTTTGCCGTTGTTCATCTGTGGTTATGATTTTCCCTAAACTCTTTGCTGCCCACCCACGGGTAAATTCAAACTCAGCATTAGCCGCTAAGTCGCATAAAGTCGCGATCGCTTGGGGGTTGCCAGGGTCGATTTTCCCTAAACTCTCTGCTGACCACCTACGGGTAGATTCAGACTCAGCATTGGTCGCTAAGTCGCATAAAGTCGCGATCGCTTGAGGGTTGCCTTGTCCGATTTTCCCTAAAC
>JAWQFT010000117.1:0-16689 GCA_035968055.1 Jaaginema sp. PMC 1080.18
ACCAACAACCAACAACCAACAACCAACAACCAATAACCAACAACCAACAACCAACCCTAAAAAATCCTCAAAACCTATCTTTTTTGCTGCGTAAGCGCCCGAAAGTTTGTACGGGGTCTTTGCTTCCCATTGCGGCTTGAAGGGTGGGGGATTCCCAACGTAGGAAGGGATTGGTTTGTTTTTCGAGGGAAAGGAGGGTGGGGATGGTGGCTTTGTTGTGCTGACGGGCGTTTTGTACTTGTTGGTAACGCTGCTGTAAATCTGAATTTTTGGAGTCTACGGTAAGGGCAAATTGCAAGTTTTTGAGGGTGTATTCGTGAGCGCACCAAATTCGGGTATTATCGGGGAGGGTACGGAGTTTGGTGAGGGAGGTAACCATTTGGGTTGGCGTGCCTTCAAAAAGGCGACCGCAACCGCCAGCAAAGATCGTGTCGCCGCAGAAGAGTTCTCCTGGTTGTCCGGGCTGGTTGGGGGGAAAGTAGTAGGCAATGTGGCCGCGGGTGTGGCCGGGGACAAAGAAGATATCAGCAATTCTACCTGCAAATTGGACGCGATCGCCCCCTCGTAGATATTTTTGTTGTCCGGGAATTCTACCTCGATCTTCGCTACCTCCGTAAACGATAGCTTCGGGAAAGTGTCGCAGCAGTTCGCGATTGCCGCCAATATGGTCGCTATGATGGTGGGTGTTAAAAATGGCGATGAGTTGGGCTTTAAGGCGATTGAGGGCGGTCAAAACGGGTTGGGCTGTGGCAGGATCGACGACAACGGCAGTGTGAGTTTGGGGATCGTGGAGTAGAAAAATATAGTTACTGGTTAAGGCAGGAAGCCGCAAGATTTCCATGTTGGGGGTGTTTCTCCTGTTGGGATGGACAATTAATTTTAATCTTAAGGAAATTTTTATGGCTAATCACGCAACCTCCTTCGGGAAAACCGATCTTCATCAGCATTTAAATCAGATTTTGACGACGGGTGAAGTCAGTCGTCAGGAATATTTCCGGCTGATGAGCTTCTTTTTATCGGATTTTGCTGTGTCTAGTGAAGAACGTCGTTTGTTGAATCAGATTTTTGATGAATTACAAATGAATCGTCTGCAATTCACGAATCAAACAACGAATTTGATGGATGAGAGTTAACTGACTATTTTTAGGGGACTGGGAGAAAAATCAATGTTAGTTTTGTGGCGAGAAATGGTAAGTTTTTCAACAATTTGGAGTTAATGGGGTAATTTTTTCATAATATTAAAGACAGAAAATTTTAGTTTTCTTTTTGTCCATTCGTTTTCTCAAGTGTGATGTCTAATCATCCTTATGAATCGCGCGGCCTTCTAGATATACCAACGGGGGCATTCAAGATTCATCCGCTCGAAAATCGCGATCGCATTCCGATGGCAAAAGTGATTTTACTTTCTTTGATTATCCCTACTTATCAAGAAAGTGAAAATATTCCTATTATTGTGCATAAGTTAAGTAGTTTACTCGATGCTGTTATTCGCGATCGCTACGAGTTAATTATTGTGGATGATAATAGCCCAGATCGCACTTGGGAAGTGGCTCAATCTTTGATACCAAAATACCCTCAATTGCGGGTGATGCGTCGCGAGCAAGAAAGGGGTTTATCTACGGCAGTAATTCGCGGTTGGCAAGCTGCTGAAGGGGAGATTCTCGGAGTCATTGATGCGGATTTACAACACCCGCCAGAAACTTTGTTAAAGTTGTATCGGGAGATGGAACAAGGGGCAGATTTAGCAGTAGCCAGTCGCCATGTAGAAGAAGGCGGGGTAAGCGATTGGAGCATTATTCGGCGCTTTTTGTCAAGGGGAGCGCAGGTGATAGGCTTGATGATTTTACCGGGCGTTGTCGGACGAGTTTCTGACCCAATGAGCGGCTATTTTATGGTGCGTCGCGATGCCATTGTGGGGAAGGTCATGAATCCGGTGGGTTATAAGATTTTGATTGAGGTTTTGGGACGAGGTAATATTCGTTGGATTGGGGAAGCAGGTTATGTTTTCCAAGAGCGCCAAGAGGGGGAAAGTAAGGTAACGGCGAAGCAATATGTGGAGTATATTCAACATTTATTACGCCTTAGAGTTGCTCGCTGGCCTTTGGAACGCTTTTGGCGTTTTGGGATGGTAGGTTTTAGCGGTGTTTTTATTGATATGGGGGGATTTTATATATTACGAGAAATACTGGAGTTGGGGTTGACTCGCAGTGCAATATTTTCGGCAGAAGTAGCAATTATTAATAATTTTATTTGGAATGATATTTGGACGTTTGGGGATATTTCTCAGACGCAAAAGGGTTGGAGTAGAAGGTTTAAGCGGTTTTTAAAGTTTAATTTGGTTTGTTTAGCAGGGCTAATTTTAAATGTATTAATTGTGAATTTATTGTTTAATTTGTTGGGAATGAATGAGTATATTGCGAAGTTGATTGCGATCGCGGCGGTGGTATTGTGGAATTTTTGGGTTAACCTGAAGCTAAATTGGCGGGTAACGGAAGTGGATGAGGGATAAGTTGCCATATCAGCCTGTGATGGCTTTTTTCCTCGTTTTTGCTATTGTTTTGGGGGTGTTTTTCCGGTTTGCGACGTTATCGGGGTTGGTGTATTGGTACGTTGACATCCTCCCCGGCGTGAACGCACGGGGATTCCTAAACCTCACGATTTAGGTTTCTGTTTCCTAGCAGTTGCCTTCACAGACTTACTCTGTTCGGGTCTCACACTCGCTCCACAGACTGACACCCCAAAGGGGTTCGGCAGTCGCTCATGGGGGAAACCCCCAAGACCGCGCTGCCTCACCGCAAGCCCTGCGGCCAAAATATTTTGACTGGCGTTAATATCTCGGTCATGTTGTGTCCCGCATTCAGGACAATCCCAATTTCGGACGTTTAACGGCATCTTTTGGACAATATGCCCACAATGGTTGCATCGTTTAGAACTGGGAAACCATCTATCAATCTCGATATAAGTCCTCCCATACCAACGACATTTGTACTCCAATTGTCGGGTAATTTCTCCCCAACTTGCATCTGAAATCGCTTGGGCAAGTTGGCGATTTTTGACCATGTTTTTTACAGCCAAGTCCTCAACTACAATCGTTTGGTTTTCACGAACGAGTTGAGTGGTTAGCTTATGTAAATGGTCTTTGCGGGTATCGGTAATTTGGGCGTGAGCCTTAGCAACTTTTTTTCGGGCTTTCTCTCGATTCTTTGACCTCTTTTGTTTGCGAGAAAGGTTTTTCTGCGCTCGTCTGAGTTTCCGATAGTGTTGTTTGAGATGTTTGGGATTAGATACTTTATCGCCATCACTGGTAGCAACTAAGCTGGTAATCCCTAAATCAATACCAATGGTTTTATCGGTGACGGGTAAGGGTTTAATCGTTGGGTCATCAAACCGGATTGAGATGTGCCAGCGTCCAGAAGGATGCAGTCTAACTGTAATGGTACTAGGCGCACATCCTTCAGGGATTTGTCTTGACCATCTAATAAGCTGCTTTGCATTTAAACCGCCGATTTTACTTACTGAACCCTTGGGTGGGCTTGAATCGAGACAAAAATTTAAATGATTAACAGCTTATCTAAGGGTTCTTTGCACTTGGCTAAGTAAATTTGACCGTTTCTGTATTTAAACGCTGACTTGGTAAATTCAGCACTTCCGCCTTGATGCTTTTTCTTGAAGTTAGGATATTGAGTGCGTCCAGCCCAAAAATTACTAAAAGCCGTTTGTAGATGTCTCAATCCTTGCTGTAAAGGGACACAACTAACTTCATTAAGAAAGTCAAGTTCTTCCTCTTTCTTCCAAGTGGTTAGCATTGAGGATGTTTGACTATACCCTACTCTTGCAGTGCGTTCGTACCAAGCCTGAGTGCGTTCATGGAGGGCTTTGTTGTACACTAATCTGACACAACCCAAAGTGCGCCGCAATAGCGACTCTTGTTCGGGGGTTGGATAGAATCTGTACGAATAAGCTTTTTCCATGTCTCACATAGTAGCATGGGTTGTGTGAAAGATACAAAGCCGTCTTATAAGGACGGGGTTTCAGACCCAATTTTTCTTGATGAATCTTTCTTCCTCTGTTTTTCAGCCAAAATCGTCTCAAATTGCTACCCTTGTGAAGGCGATCGCGATTATTGTCCTATTATGTGGCATTTTCTGCCGTTTTTACGACCTCGACCGTCGCATCTATTGGCAAGATGAAGCCATCACCGCGTTACGCATTGCAGGTTATACCGAGGTTGAGTTTATCGCAGAAGTGGGCGATCGCGCTATCTCTGTAGCCGAGTTACAACAACAATACCAATCACCCAACCCCAACCAAAATTTAGGAGATACTCTCTATTCTCTCGCATCAGAAGACCCCCAGTTACCGCCATTGTATTTCATTCTGGCGCGGTGGGGGGCGCAGCTAGGAGGCGATACGGTAATTGCAACGCGCTTGGTTGCCGTAATTTTTAGTATTTTGGTATTTCCTGCTTTATTTTGGCTGTGTTGGGAACTTTTTGCTACAGAATGGGTGGGTTGGGTAGCAATGGCTTTAGTTGCAGTGTCTCCCTTTCACCTGATTTTCGCCCAGGAAGCCCGTCCTTATAGCTTATGGACGCTGACGATATTTTTGTCCAGCGCGACCCTTTTACGGGCATTGAGAGTGCCGTCTAGGGCAAATTGGGGACTGTATAGTTTAATGGTCGCTTTGGGGTTATATTCGTTTTTGTTCAACGTCTTGGTGATTGCCAGTCACGGGCTTTATACTTTTGGTCAGCAAGGATGGCGTTGGACGAAGCAAACCACAGCCTTTTGTATCGCCACGATAATCGGTATTGTAGCCTTTTTACCGTGGGCGATCGCGGTAACTTTGAATTTAACCCAAGCGACGAATCAGACGGGTTGGACAAGTATTTCGCTACCCTTGGGACAACTTTTAAAACAATGGTTGAATAATCTCAGTGTCGTATTTTTCGATGGCTTGGATATTCGTTGGACTCCCATTGAATTAATCCTGCGTTACGGCATTTTAGCCTTATCTCTTTACGCTCTATATTATCTCATCCGCCATACAGAAAAGCGAGTTTGGCTATTTGTAATCAGTTTAATCGGCGTAATGGGATTAACCCTAATCTTACCCGATCTTATCATCGGAGGAAGGCGATCGGCAGTCACTCGTTATGCTACCCCTTGTTATATCGGAATTGAGTTAGCAGTCGCTTATTTATTAACCGCGAAAATGTTTAGCCTTTCTGCCCCTTCTTTGTGGCGTAAAGTCTGGCAAGGATTTACCATTATCCTGATTATGATCGGTTTGTTTTCCCAATTCAAGGTAGCGCGATCGGTATTTTGGTGGAATAAAGGCCCCAGTAATCGCTTTCCTCAAATGGCAGAAATAATTGCAGAAGCGGAAAATCCTCTTGTGATTACCGACGGGGGACTCAATAAAATGTTAGCGTTTAGTCACCGCTTAGAAGAAGATGTTTCTCTGTATCTTTTGCGGGAGAAACAGCCAGATTTGTCTCAAGCAGATACGACTTATTTCTTTTTTAATTCCTCTGAGGAAGTAATTACAGATTTAAGCAAACTCTCCAACAGGACGTTAGAGGATATTCAACCCAAGGGCGAGATTCAATTGTACCAACTTACTGTAGATTAAACTTATGCCGGGTCTTGTGGGTTTTACCCTTTCTGAACAATTGCGAGATAACGCTCAATCAACTTTAGTCGCAATGCGAGAGTTGACGATTCACCGCGATTTTTATCAAGTTGATGATTGCTTTCTTGACGAGAAAATTGCCGGGACGCGAGTCCATACATCCCTACTACAACCCGCAGCCCAACCCTATCACCACAACAATATATATGTGTGGCTAGACGGGGAATTTTACGACCGAGACAAGCTAATTTCCCAAATTAATTATCCCGTTCAAACTGACCCGGAAATCCTCTTAGCCTTTTACCAAAAAGACCCTAGTTTGAGAATATGCGGTCAGATTGACGGTATTTTTGCCGCCGTTATTTACGACGCTTCCCAACAACAAGTTTACCTGATTTCCGATCGTCGCGGCTTGCGATATTTATACTGGACGCAAACTCAAGATAGTTTGGTGTGGTGTTCTGAGTTAAAATCTTTACTGGGCTTACCCGGCTATCAAGTTAAAATTGATAAAGCAGCCGTTGAAGACTTTTTAGGATTGCGCTATAAAATAGGCGATCGCACTTGGTTTGAAAACGTCGAAATTCTCCCGGCTGCGACTGTTTTAACCTGGGATATTGAGTCTCAAACTCTCGAAAAACGCCGCTATTGGTGGTGGACTCAAATTCAGCCTTTAGAGTCTACTTACAACGAAAAAGAACTCGTAGACGAAATTGGTAAACGCTTTATTGCAGCCGTTGAAAAGCGCAGTCAACCTATCGAAAGAGTCGGACTGAGTTTAAGCGGAGGATTGGACTCTAGAGCTATTTTAGCGGCAATGCCCGACCGAGGCCAAACGATTCATGCCGTCGGTTTAGGACAGCCCGATTGCGATGATATTATCCTCGCGCAACAGGTCGCTAAAATCAAGGGGGCTACCTTTCATCCCCTCGAAATGAATGCCAGCAATTGGTTAGATTCCCTCACCGATTATCTGTGGGAAACCGATGCGTATTGCAGCATCATTCACGCTCAAATCGTCCCTGCACTTCAGTTTATCAAACAACATAACTTGTATGATTTTAAACTCAATGGTGTTCCGGGGGGCGCACATTTGGGAGGAACGCATTTATTTGAATTAGACGGTTTAGATTACTTCATCGAAACTCGTTTGGGCTTGAAAAACTTTGCTTATTCAGAAACTCATAAACAAGCCGTCCTACAACGCTTTAAAGACTACTTCAAAACCCTAGGAGAGTCCACTTATATCCTGATTATGGATAACCGAGTACGGTCTTTTACCCTCAAAGATGCCCAACTCAGTTTAGTAGACGGAATTCAAACTCGCTTTCCCTTTATCGATAACGAACTAGACGAATTGCTATATAGTATTCCTCCGCAAATTTTACGGGAAAATAAGCTGTATGAAAAAATGCTATTACAACGATTTCCTCAATACTATAAAACTATTCCTTGGCAAAGTACCGGAGTTCCTATTGGGTCACCCAGTTTAGCACAACGCCTTCAACAAACTCGGATTAAAGCCCAGAAAAAGTTAGCCAGAGGTTTCAATAAAGTAGGATTTAATCTAGATATTGCAGCAATAGGAAAGTCTCCTCCAGTCAGCGATTTTACCGATTATGCAAATTGGTTGCGTCAAAGCCCCGGACGAGAGTTTTATGAATCAGTTTTATTCGCACCGGATGTCTTGTATGCTGAATATGTTTCCCTAGAAAAAGTAAAAGAAGTCTGGGACAACCATCAAACTCAGAAACAAAATCAAGCCGACAAAATTAGCTTAATTCTGACGCTAGAAATCTGGCTACAACAGGTGTTTAACGGGAAGTATCGCTCATGAAAGTTGCGGTTTTTGCACCAGATTTGTCTGGGGGTGGGGGAACAAGAGTTTATTTAATTGCCAAGGTTTTACAAAAGCTAGATTTCGATGTTACCGTTTACGGCTTTTTATTCGGAGAAAAAATCTATCCTGTCCCTCCCGAAAATTTAACAGTAAAATGGGTGAAAGGCTGTAATTATCCCCAGATGTTGGCCTCAATTTGGCAATTACTATCTCAAGTAGATGCTGATATTTTTTATGCAATCAAACCTCGTCCTACAAGCTTTGGAATGGGGTTACTCAAACGTCTGGGGACAAGTAAGCTTTTACTGCTTGATATTGATGATTGGGAAATGAGTTGGTTTGGGGGAGAAAAATGGCAATATCGTCCCACTCCCAAACAATTAGCCCGCGATATTTTAAAGCCGAATGGGTCTCTCCGAAATCCCGAAAATCCTTTATATTTACAGTGGATTGAAAAACTCACAAACAAAGCCGATTTAATCACGGCTGATACTCGCTTTCTCCAACAAAAATATGGGGGAATTTATCTTCCCAATGGCAAAGATACCGATTTATTTAATCCCGATTTATACAACCCAGAAACTAGCCGTCAGCAATATAATTTAAGCAACTATCGCGTCTTAATGTTTCCGGGGACAGCACGACCTCACAAAGGCTTAGAAGATGTCTTATTAGCCTTAGATGAGTTGAATGAGGGGGATTTGCGTTTAGTATTAGTGGGAGGACGCGAAATTGGGGATGGTTATGTAGAATCCCTGCTACAACGCTGGCCGCAATGGATCATTAAATTACCCTCGACTCCCCTTGACAAAATGCCAGAAGTAGTATCTGCCGCTCATGCTATCATCGTGCCACAGCGAGAAAATATAACAGCAGGCGCTCAATTTCCCATTAAACTAACAGATGGGATGGCAATGGCCAAACCAATTATTGCCACTACAGTAGGAGATATTCCTGATGTTTTAGGAGAGGTGGGAATTATCGTTAAACCTAACTCTCCCGGAGAAATCGCCGCCAAAATTCGTTGGATTTTTGAGCATTGGGACGCTGCAACTTCAATGGGAAGACAAGCCAGAAAACGCTGTGTTGAGCATTATAGCACGGCAAAAATGGCTACAATACTAGGAAATGCGATCGCGCACTTTATTTAGACTTTTATTAATGATAAATGGCTCAACAAACTTCTGCCAACCGAATGTTGTTAAAGTTTCTTTTCCAGTATCCCTGGTTAGTTACTTTAACCATTATTTTGGGGTTTTCCGGTGCTTTTTTTAATGGGGTCAGTACGGCACTCATTGTTCCTTTAGTTTTGGCTTTTTTAGGACAAAATACCCTAGAACGATTTGAAGATGCACCACCCATTTTAAATCAAATACTAGGAATTTTTGACGCTTTTTCTGGCGATTGGCGTTTGATTGCCATGTTGGCAGCCGTTTTATTAACAATTATTTTAAAAAATGGGGCGAATTATGCCGGAAGCTTAGTTGGTAGCTATCTATCTCGTTCCTTAGTTAATGGAATTCGCTTAGATAGTCTGCGTTTATTACTTGATGTCGATTTAGATTATTATTCCAAGCATAAAATAGGCGAAATTATTAACTGGGTTAATCAAGAAGTATCTCGAACTGCTGGGGCAATTGGAATCCTTATTGGGATGCTTTCAAGTATCTTAACTATTTTAGTTTTCACTTGGTTATTATTATCTTTATCTTGGCAACTAACCCTCGTTTCTACCTTTATTTTAGGGTTAGTTGCTTTAGCCAATCAATACTATATTCGTCGAGCTAAAGCCTTTGGTCGTATTCTCTCTAAAAAATCGAGTGCTTATTCTAATAAATTCCTCGAAATTTTAACTGGAATTCGCTTAATTAAAACTGTCAGTCGCGAAGACGACGAATATCTCCGCATTCAAACTTATATCAAAGAACGAGAAAAAGCCCAACTACAATCCCAAGCGAATTATGCCGCGATCGCACCGATAAACGAAGTTCTCGGTATCTTTACGATCCTCGCTATAGTAGTCGCCGGACGGTACTTATTTGCCGACCAAATTGAAGCGCTTTCGGCTATTATGCTGACATATTTAGTCGTTTTATTTCGCTTACTTCCCTTTGTGAGCAAACTTAACGGCGATCGCAGTAAATATGCTAACTCTGCCCCCAGCGCCGAAATTGTCGCTGATTTTCTCAATCGCGATCGCAAACCCATTATGACCAACGGCGATCGCCCTTATCAAGCCCTAAAAAACGAGATTCGTTTAGAAAAAGTTAGCTTTGCTTATCCAGGTCAAGAAGACCAGGTTTTAAGCGAAATTGACTTAACCATCCCCAAAGGCAAAACCATCGCCTTAGTCGGGTCTTCTGGGGCGGGAAAATCCACATTAGCCGACCTTCTCCCCCGCTTTTATGACGTAACAAATGGACGCATTCTTTTCGATAATACAGATTTACGAGACTACAATATTGGCACAGTTCGCCAATCTATGGGAATCGTCAGCCAAGACACCTTTTTGTTTAACAATACTGTCCGCTACAACATCGCTTATGGCGTAGAAAATGCCACCGATGAAGCCGTTTTTGATGCAGCCAAACGCGCCAACGCTTACGATTTTATCCTACAACTTCCCCAAGGCTTTAATACCGAAATTGGCGATCGCGGTGTTATGCTTTCAGGAGGACAACGGCAACGTCTCGCGATCGCCCGCGCTCTCCTCCGCAATCCCGATATCCTCATCTTAGACGAAGCCACCAGCGCCCTCGACACCGTTTCCGAGCGTTTAGTCCAAGAAGCCATTGACGAACTTTGCCGCGATCGCACTACCCTAGTCATAGCCCACCGCCTTTCAACTGTCCAGAAAGCCCATCAAATTGTTGTCCTCGAAAAAGGACGCATCATGGAAATTGGCAATCATTACGAACTATTAGAAAAGGCTGGTTTTTATGCCAAATTGTATGAAATGCAGTTTTCCGATCGCCCCAAACCAGAAGTAGAAACCGAGCCAGTCCCCCTCAATACCAAACTCAAAGCCAAACTCGTAGAACGCAATCGTTTATCTTATGAAACCCGCACCTTATTAAACTCAATTTTAGGTTCATTACAACTACTAACCGATGAAATTGTAGACACCCCCGACGAACAACAAGAACTCATCGAAGAATCTTACAAATCGGCCTTAAAACTGCTACAAACCATTTCAGCTTATGAAGAAAGTTCTACCCCAATAACAATCCAATCTTAATTAACGATTGGCCTCATTTTCTCCCATTTTGAAGAAAGATGTATTGCAGATTACTGGAACTTGAGGTCAAATGCTTCATAATGCCTTTTTTGCGATCGCGAAAAGTGTAGTAATACCCTCCTAACAACTGCCAAAATTCAGGGCGATCGCCCTCGATTTTAAAAAACTGTTATGGGTTATACATTTTCTAGAAAACATCCCCGTATACTGTATGCAGAAAATAATCTAGCCCAGCATTTCTCATCAAAATTTGCCTTCGACCTTTATCCCTCCCAAGCAGTCATGGTACAACCCAACTCAGAACTACAACTCGAAGACCAAGCCCAACCAGAAGTCCTAGACGAACCCACCCAAATCTCCTCCGACCTCATCTACGGCTTAGATGCTCGCCCTCCCCTTATCGAAGCCATCTTCGTCGCCCTTCAGCACGTCTTCGCCTGCTTCGTCGGCATCATCACCCCCGGACTCATCATCTGTAACGCCCTCGAAGTCCCCCCCGCCGACACCGCCTTTATCATCTCCATGTCCCTCATCGCCTCCGGGATAGCCACCTTCATCCAAGCCCGTCGCTTCGGCCCCGTCGGCTCAGGTCTACTCAGCATCCAAGGCACAAGCTTCGCCTTCCTCGGCCCCATCATCGGCGCAGGTCTCGTCGTCAAAGGTGACGGTGGCACCTACCAAGATGCCCTCGGCACCATCTTCGGCCTCTGCTTCTTCGGAGCATTCGTCGAAATCTTCGTCAGTCGCTTTCTCCACCTCGCCAACAAAATCATTACCCCCCTCGTCACCGGAATCGTCGTCACCCTCATCGGCCTCACCCTCATCAACGTCGGTATCACCAGCATTGGCGGTGGCGTACCCGCTCGCAGCAACGAAACCTTCGGCAACCCCATCTACCTCGGCATTGCCCTCCTCGTCATCATCATCATTGTCGCCCTCAACAGCCTTAACAACAGCTTCCTGCGAATGTCCTCCATTGTTATCGGTCTGATTGTCGGCTATCTCGTCTCCATTCCCCTCGGCCTCGTCAACTTCAGCAACCTCTCCGAACTGCCCCTCATCACCGCCCCCATTCCCTTCCGTTACGGCTTAGGCTTCGATTGGGGAGCTTTTATTCCCTTCGCCTTCCTGTATATCATCACCACCATCGAATCCATTGGCGACATCACCGCCACCTCCGCCATCTCCGGTCAACCCATCCAAGGGCCTTTGTACATGAAACGCATCAAAGGTGGCGTACTCGCAGACGGCATCAACTCCATCATTGCCGCTTGCCTCAACACCTTCCCCAACACCACCTTCAGCCAAAACAACGGTGTCATTCAAATTACCGGAGTCGGTAGTCGTTATGTCGGTTACTTCATCGCTGGTATTTTCGTCATCCTCGGCTTCTTTCCCATCATCGCTGGTGTTGTCCAAGGTCTGCCCCAACCCGTCCTCGGCGGTGCAACCATCATCATGTTTGGCACAGTCGCCGTCGCAGGCATCAAAATCATCTCCTGCGTCAACCTCACCCGCCGTAACTCCCTCATCCTCGCCATCTCCTTCGGCCTTGGCCTTGGCGTAACCTTCGCCCCCGACCTCCTCGAACAAATGCCCAACCTCGTCAAAAACATCTTCTCCTCTGGCATCTCCACCGGGGGCATTACCGCTCTGTTACTGAATCTCATCCTACCCGGTCGCGAGTAAACAGCGATTGGGGGGCAGTAGGGGGCAGCCGGAGTCAAGGTGCTAGTGGCGTGACACACCTTAATTTGTACGATAGCCACTACCGCCAAAATGCTTGTATCTCGGTGCGTTACGCTACGCGCTTCGTCACCCTACCTATAGCCTCATTTTAGCTGTGTCGCGCAGGGTGGGTTAGGCGGCTACAACTCATACTGTGACTGTAATTGGGCAATCCGCCGTAACCCACCGTTTAAAGTGTGTCGCGCCAATAGTGGACTGTTTCAGCATCAAAAAGCAAGTTGAATTTTCTGGAGAGTCCACAATTGAAGAAAGCAAACCCAAACCCCAGGAGAACGCCATGTACGGACTCAAAGCCATCATTATCGGTGCAGGAATGGCCGGACTCGCCGCCGGAATTGCCCTACGTCAAGCGGGATACGAGGTGGAAATTTACGAAAAAACCCGCAAACTGCGACCTGCCGGGGCTGGCATTTCCCTGTGGTCAAACGGCGTAAAAATCCTTAATAAACTCGGTCTGGGTCGAGAAATCGCGCAAATTGGCGGTGAAATGAACCGCATGGAATACCGCAGCCACACCGACGAAGTGCTGAACCACGTTAACTTATTACCCCTGATTGCCAGCGTTGGCGAACGACCCTATCCCGTTTCTCGCACCGACTTACAACAAATCATGCTGGAAGCTTTCGGGGAAGCAGATGTACAGTTAGGAATGCGTTGTGTCGCTGTCGAACAAGACGAAAACAGCGCCACCGCTATCTTTGAAGATGGCACAACAGCCACTGGGGATTTGATTATCGGGGCTGATGGAGTGCATTCCGTCGTCCGTCATCACGTTACCGGAGTCGAAACCCAAGTTCGTTATGCGGGTTACGTCAACTGGAATGGCATCGTTACAGCCAGTCCCGATTTAGCTGAAAAAGATGTCTGGGTGATTTATGTCGGCGACCAAAAACGAGCCTCGATGATGCCGATTGGCGACAATCGTTTTTACTTCTTCTTTGGTTGTCCTATGCAAAAAGGGACAGAAGTCGAACCGGAAAAACGAGGGGAGGAGTTAGCCAAAATCTTCGCAGGTTGGCCGCAAGCCGTCCAAAATCTGATTGCCAAAATCAATCCCCTAGAAGTGAATCGCCTGGAAATTGGCGATATTGACCCCCTACCGCAATTGGCGAAAAACCGCGTTGTGATTGTCGGGGATTCTGCCCACGCAACCACCCCAACCCTGGGTCAAGGGGGATGTCAGGCAATGGAGGACGCAGAAGTGTTGTCTCGCTTTCTGATTACGACGAATATTAGCGTTCCTGATGCCCTGAAACGCTACGAAGCCGAACGCAAAGAACGCACTGCTAACCTCGTGTTAAAGGCGCGTAAACGGACGGATACGATTTACGGCAATCCCCCAGAATTGACGCAACAATGGTACAAACAACTTAAGGATGAAAAAGAGCAGGATGTGATTCAGGCTCTAGAAAAAGTTATTTTGGGAGGCCCGTTGCGCTAAATGGCTGGTAAACTTACAACTCATGTTCTGGATACGGCAGGGGGCTGTCCGGCAAAGCAGCTTAAAATCGAACTGTGGCAAATTCTGGGTGTGGATAGAATGCTGCTCAAACAGGCGGTGACTAACGACGATGGACGCACAGATGAGCCATTGTTAAATGCTGCGGCTCTCAAGCCGGGGGTTTACGAGTTAGTGTTTGCGGTGGGAGAGTATTTTCTGCGACAGGATATGGAGTTACCAGAACCGCCATTTCTTAACCGCGTCCCGATTCAGTTTGGTGTGGCAGATAGCGAGATTCATTATCACGTTCCGTTGCTGGTTTCGCCTTGGTCGTATAGCACTTATCGCGGCAGTTAGTGGTTGGTTGTTGGTTGTTGGTTGTTGGTTGTCCGTCACAATTCCAATTTCCTCCCACTCTCCCCACTCTCCCCCTACTGCCGACTGCCCAAAAAAGGGTCAATTTGAAAAGTGTCACCCTCGGACAAACGCTCTTAAGCCCAAGAAACCATAATACAGTTGTGTGTGAGGAATTAATGAGCGGAAAGCTCTTGGGGTCGAAACACGGCAAGACTCCCAAGGGCTTTTTAGTTGGGAAATTTTGGGGTTACGCCGTTGCGCCAGCTTGCTGAAGTAGCATTACGGTGTCGGGATAGTCGTTGTGTTGTGCCAGTCCTAAAGCTGTATACTCGCCTTGATTGCGGGCGTTGAGATCGACTTTTCCGGTGGCTAATAGCATTTCAACAACGCGATTGTGACCGCGATGGGCTGCCCACATTAAGGCAGTGGCTTGGGTTTTGTCCCGCAGATTGACATCAGCCCCGGCTTGCAGCAAGGCTTGTACTAATTTGACTTGGCCGCGATCGCAAGCAATCATTAACATAGTTTTGCCAGAAGGCGTGGGACAATTGGCATCTGCTCCGGCTTGGAGCAATAAAGAGATGACGGGCAGATGTTGTTGAGCAAAGGCAAGAGTTAGAGGGGTTTCTCCTTCGTTACTCACGTTGACTTGTGCGCCAGATTCCAGCAAAAGTCCGACAATTTCGGTATATCCCTGCAAAGCGGCGACAATAAGCGGTGTATCGCCGAGTTTGTTCCGGAGATCGACTCGGACTTGACGATCGAGCAGATAGCGTACAACGGCAACATGACCTTCGACAGTGGCAAAGTGTAAAGCAGTTTCGCCGTCTTCGTCAGCTTGGTTGATGTTTGCTCCTGCGTCGAGTAGAGCAGCTAAAATCGCGACATTACCATTAGCTGCTGCCAACATCAAAGGAAATTCACCGTCAGCGTTACTGAGATCGGGCTTGGCCCCGGCAGAAAGCAGAATTTTGACAGAATCAAGGTTTTGACTAGAAATCGCGTTCAGGAGCAAGGTTTGACCGTTGGGCGCGATCGCGTTCGCTGCTCCTTCTGTCGGCTGTAAAGCAGCTAAACAACTGGGTTGCCCTGCCGCGATCGCTTCTGCCATTGCTGCCCATCTTACCTGGGATTCTAAGGGATATTTCTGTAAAGCGGCAACAATTTGAGCTTGTCCGGCTTTAATCGCCACAGATAAAGCCGTATCGCCATCTTTATCTACAATTTGCGGATTTGCCCCGGCTTTTAATAAAGCGTTAACTACCTCTAAATAGCCTCTGTAGGCGGCGATCGCGATCGCAGGAGTCCCGTCCTCATTCACCCCATTAACGTCCGCTCCTGCCCCAATTAAGACTCCCACTGCGTCCAACTGATTCGCTGCCGATGCCAACATCAACGGTGTCACTCGGTAGCGATCGCTGTAATGATTGACATTAGCCCCAGCAGCGAGGAGCGATCGCACAATCTCGATATAACCCCGTTGTGCCGCGATCGTCAACGCCGTCATCCCCTGACGATCCTTACTATCTACCGCTACACCTTGCTTTAAAGCCGATTCTAACATCTCGCGATCGCCAGTACGAGCCGCTTTGAGCAACACCATATCCTCATCTGCAACCATCTTAATTTTTGCTCAATCTCAAATCATTTCATTCGCTAACAATTATCTCTGAACTTGCCTCCCTGAGAGATGATGTTCTCTTTTTTTAACGATTTCTCGCAAAACAATCGGCAAAGCTGTAATTACGGCGACGGCCGGGATAGCAAAACTTATGTTACGTTAAGTTTTATAAAGACTCTGCCTCACTAGCAATATTATTGAAGATGAATCTCGAAATTCCTGAAGTCGTCAAAACCTATTCACAATTTCTCCATCCCATTTTCATGTGGGTGTTATTTGGATTATCTTTTTACGCAATGTATTTAGGTTTCCAAATTCGTCGTACTCGCAAGGCCGAAAAAGAAGAACGCAAAGAATTAGTCAAAAAAGATTTTAACACCCGTCACTTCAATATTGGCGCAATTTTACTCGCCTTTTTAGTTGTGGGTTCGATTAACGGCATGGCAGTAACTTATATTAATAATGGTAAGTTATTCGTCGGACCGCACTTATTAGTTGGTTTGACAATGACAGGATTAGTTGCCGTTTCTGCTGCCTTATCCCCGCTAATGCAAAAAGGTAAAAATTGGGCGCGTTATACTCACATTACCCTCAATATTGCCATTGTCGGTTTATTTGGTTGGCAAGCTTTCAGTGGCATGAATATTGTGCAGAAAATTCTCGCTAATTTCTAATTTCAGCTTATCTAACCATACACCTAAAAACTAGGAAATTTTGGTGAACTATAGCCCTCACCCCCAACCCCTCTCCCACGGGAGCTACTGCTTATACACAACTTGGAAATCCTTACTTAACGTGAGTTTGGGATA
>JAWQFT010000118.1:0-16632 GCA_035968055.1 Jaaginema sp. PMC 1080.18
TATCCCAAACTCACGTTAGGTAAGGATTTCCAAATTGTGTATAAGCAGTAGCTCCAAAACTGATGGTTGACGATTGAAAATCCCCTCCCCCCGATTGCCGATTGCCGATTGCCGACTGCCCAAGACCTACTGCCTATTGCCCAAAACTACTGTCCCTTAAAAGGCTTATAACTGAACAACCTGCCCAGTATTATCCCGATTGCCCTTCAGAAAATAGTAAAGACAGGTAAACTTGACGATGAACTTATGATAAACTGCAATCTTTATTTACAAAAAGCAACATTTCGTTAATTATAAGTTAAGCCGATCGCGTTGGGATTGTCGTTGTTAATTTCAATTCAGTTTGCCCCTCCATGCTGCACCTCTTACCTTTCTTAACTCTTGCTCAAATTCATCCTACAACACCGCCTCAAGACGCGATCGCGCAACTGCGATCGCCCCAAACCCAAATAGAGATTCCCGTTCCTCCCCCAAGAAATACACCCCTGCCCCCGCTACCCCAACAGCGCAACTTCCCCCGTCAAGAAACCATCATTGAATCTCAAGACATTCGTACCTTACCCGGTCAACTCGATCGCATTCCGGTATTTAACAGCAATAGTCCAGAGGTCGTGTATGACCAAGGCATTTTGGTTTCCACTTTTCCAGCGCAGGGTATGACTGCGGCCAATGCTCATCTCAACTTGCCGTTAGAAGGGCGTTTTGATATATTTGCCCATCACATTGCCAGAGGACGCACTGAGGCAGATTGGCGACCAATATATCACGGTATTTTGGTTTACAACCCCAACCCGCAACCCACTACAGTTCGCATTCTCCAGGGTTTGAGTTACGTTACCAATCCCGATGCCCCTTTTATCGACTTACCCGCGTCGGTGGAGAATAATAGCGGTAGCGTTTATTCCGGGCCGGGGTCGCGGTTGGCTAACGATATTTTGCGAGGACTGCACCAAGCCGATTTTCCCCGTCAAATTGTGATTCCTCCCCGCCAAAGCCGAATGCTGCTCAATGCTCCGATTCACTTGGGTAATGCTCGGTCTACCTTGATTCGCGCCCAAAGCGATAATCCCGTTTATTTGGCGAGTTTAGCGCTTCCTGCTCCAATTTTAGAAGATAATAAAAATCCCGAAGGCACAGAAGTTGTTGAAGGAGCGAAATTTGACTTAGAACCAGAAATCCCCCCCGAACCCGTACCCCATCGTCCCCCAACCATTTTAGAGTGGGAAACGGTGCTAGTACGGGGTTATCTGGTGACTCCTCGCGATCGCCCTCCCACGCCTCCAGGAGCAAAAATCAACGAAATTGTTTACGGTCGCGTGGCTGGAGTCGCCCAAGGATCGCAATGGCAAGCCGTAGTAACTGATGAAGGGAATCGGGAGCATTTAACGATTCCGCGCTCAGGAGAGGCGTTTTCCTACCCGATTAGCAGCCTTCAAGATGGCACTTTGGGAACAAATCAAGTACAAAGCGCTCCCATGTTGGCACGGTATCCCGACACGGCGTATTTAGCCAATGGCAATTACGGAGTGCGGTATTATTTGACGATGCCGCTTTATAACGATACCGACCGAGCGCAGACGGTCACAATCGCGCTGCAAACGCCCCTAAAGCGCGAAGAAAAGGATCGGTTGTATTTTCTCAATCCCCCGGACGAGCGCGTCTTTTTCCGGGGAACAGTTCACATTCGCCACACGGATGAGCGGGGAATTTTGCGATCGCGAGCGGTGCATTTGGTACAGCGTCGCGGCCAACAAGGTGACCCGCTTTTAACGCTGACTATTCCCCCCCGCAGCGAACGTCAGGTCAAGGTAGATTTTATTTACCCGGCGGATGCGACTCCCCCCCAAGTGATGACAGTACAAACGTTGGAGTAGGTTGGTTATGAGTGAAATTGAGTTGTTGAACGCTATTCTGCTCGCGATCGCAGCGTAAAGAACGTAATTTCAGGCGCACAGTTAATGCGGATGGGGATATCGCTAAACCCAATTCCTCGGTTTACATACAAATTGTTCCCTGCTGCACCGTATCCTTTTGCCCACTCATCCGCAAACACCTCATCCTCTTTTGCTAAAGCTAACCAAGACCACTGAGGTGAGTAAGGCAAGCGAATTTGTCCTCCGTGGGTGTGTCCTGCAACGGCGAAGGGGGCGGTATTTGGGGGAAATGCTTCAAACGAGTCGGGGTTGTGCATCAGGGCAATTCTCGGTCGATCTTGGGGGACTTGCGCCAATGCTTCCTTTACGCGATCGTTTTCTGCCCAATGGGGAAGATGCCGACTAGATATAAACTAGCGTCATCTTCCCCATTGGTGACGTTGTTTAAGTCTAGCGATCTCGCCTCATTTCTCAGAACCATAATCCCCACCTCTTCTAAAGCCCGTTCGAGTTTATCGGCTAAGTTTGGTTTAGGTTGAGTGTTTTTATTCCTAATACCGTAATCGTGATTTCCCAGGACTGCATAAACAGGAATATTCGTCTCAGCTAACGGACGTATTAAGTCAACAACTTCTTCAATTTCAGCGTTGCCATCGGGTGAAGCGTGATAAATAAAATCGCCACTAATTAATACGGCAACAGGTTTTTCTTCGATGATTTTTTCGACACTCTCATCAATTGTATCAACGTTATCCCACCACATTCCGACCTGAAAGTCTGAAAGCTGTGCTATCTTTTTTCCTTCTAAAAAAGAAGGCAAATTGGGAATAATTGCTGCTTGTTCTTCTTCATCAAGAATATACGGCTCAATTAATCCCCAAATCATAAGAAATAGGAACAGTAGGGGAACACTCGCCGCTACTAACAGTAAACGCTTTTTCCAACTCATCCTTATTCTCCTTGACTCAATTGGCGCAACTTTATTTGCTTGCAGATACTTTCTATTGAGAGTATGAGAGAACACATGAGTTCGGAGTTTTCACTATAATTTGCAGGCGCAATATTGGCAAATCTTTGACTCGCCGCAATTTCTGTCCGGTGTTCCCATTCTGTGGCAGGGCTATCTTCTTTATGAATACCAATGGCGATGCCGTGATATTCGTTGAGAACAGAAAAGCAAGGAATATCCGAGGTTCCATCCCCGACATAAACCACTTGGTTGAGGGGAATGTGAAGTTTATCAACTGGAAGATCGCGGTAATTATAAATCAGATCGTTGTCAATTTTGCTGTCAATTCCTTTAGAAATATGGAAAAGATAGCGAGTTTTTTCCGTGTGTGTCATTTGAGTTTTAATGAAGTCAATTTCCCCCGCTTCATTGTAAGAAAACTCGCATCCCCACATTTTTTTGAAGTGATGAGCAATCGAGGTGTTCTCTGCAATTTCAACAAAGCCACCAGTAATTAGATAAAATTCAATTTCAATGCTTGTATCTTCTTGGGCAACACACTCCCGCAGTCGGTCGAACATTTCAGGTACACCCGCGATCAGATGCAATTTTTTCCCGACTTCTGCAATCCTTTCTTTGGTTAATCTTTCTCCTTTTTCTCGTTGTTGAGATGCTTGAATCAAGCGATAGGCTCTAGCGAGATATTTATCCCAGCCTTTCTCTGTCAAAGGCTCTCTTTTTTCATGCTTGAATGTCTTGGGGTCAATGCCAAAATTAGCCAGAAGCACCTGAAAGCTGTCATCGGGTATTAAAGTTTCATCAAAGTCAAAAACAACCGCAATACGGTTGTAGACGGGGTAAGTTGCTTGGTTCATCGTGTAATTTTTTTCTAGCTTTATTCTTGACTGTTATGTTCCCCTTCTCAATCTTTCTTTTCATCAGTCAAAGGGTGTAAACAAGTGTTACGAACTCAACGCTGATGAGCAGTGTACGATATTCGACTTGATTCTTTTCAGGCGTAAAGATTGTATCCCAAATCTATTTGCTAGGGCGATCGCACTGCCAATCTTCGGTTTTTCCTGATATCAATACTTAAAATACTAGGTACTGAAGAGCCATTTTTTTTAATAGTGTTTTCTTTAGCCGTAGGGTAAAATAAAGAAGGATAATGCTCTTGCTGTAGTGCAAAATGGCTGAGAATTCGTTATAATCTCGTTCAAATTTCCACTCAGCCAAACTTATGAAAAAAATTGCCCCTCGCATTGCGGGTCAACTGACTCTTCTCACCTTGTTATGCGTTCCTGCGACCCTCAGTTTAACCGCTTGTAACCCGACGGCACAAAATCAAAATACTACCACTACTTCTACAGGCGATCCTAATACATTAAAGCTACTTTATTGGCAAGCCCCTACCATTTTAAATCCCCATCTTTCTACGGGATTTAAAGACTCCGAAGCCAGTCGTATCACCCTCGAACCTTTAGCTAGTTTTGACCAAAACGGCGAAATGATTCCCTTTCTAGCCGCAGAAATTCCAACTCTAGAAAATGGGGGATTAGCTGAAGATGGACGTTCTGTGACTTGGAAACTCAAGCCCGATTTAAAATGGTCGGATGGAGAACCATTTACCGCAGAAGATGTCGTATTTACCTTTGAGTTTATTACTAACCCAGATGTCGGGACAACCACAGCCGGAACTTATGAAGTTATCGAGTCAGTTGCAGCTTTGGATTCCCAAACCGTGAAAGTCACTTTCAAACAACCCAATCCGGCTTGGTATTTGACTTTTGTAGGAACAGAAGGAATGATATTACCCCAGCATATTTATGGGGAATATAACGGGACAAATGCCCGACAAGCACCAGCAAATTTAGAACCTGTAGGAACGGGGGCTTTTCGAGTAGTGGAATTTAAGCCGGGAGACACGGTAGTTTATGAAGCCAATCCTAATTATCGAGAGGCAGAAAATGTCGGCTTTCAACGCATTGAACTGAAAGGAGGGGGAGACGCAAATTCAGCAGCAAGGGCTGTTTTACAAACAGGAGATGCAGACTTTGCTTATAATTTGCAACTGGAAGCCCCCGTACTTCAAGAATTAGGAAATGCCGGACAAGGAGAAATTGTCACGATTAACAATTCTCAAATTGAACGGATTTTAATTAATCAAACCGATCCCAATCAAGAAGTCAATGGAGAACGTTCTAGCCTCAAAGCCCCTCATCCTTTCTTAACCGATGAAAAAGTGCGTCAGGCATTTAATTTAGCGATTGACCGGGATAGTATTGCTAATCAACTTTACGGCCCTACTGGAGATGCAACGGCTAACTTTCTGGTTCTTCCTAAAGAATTTCGTTCAATTAACACCCGTTATGAATTTAATCTCGAACAAGCTGCGGCTTTACTAGACGAAGCGGGTTGGGTGGATACAAACAACAACGGAACTCGCGACAAAGACGGTATAGAAATGCAGATGATTTTTCAAACTTCTGTGAATCCCGTGCGTCAGAAAACCCAAGAAATCGTTAAACAAGCATTAGCAAAAATTGGAGTTGGTGTAGAACTCAGAAGTATTGATGCCAGTATTTTCTTCTCAGGAGACCCAGCTAGTACCGATACTACCGAACGTTTCCAAGCAGACTTACAAATGTTCACCACAGGTAACACGAATCCCGATCCCGGAAGCTATATGCAAACCTATACTTGTAAGCAAATTCCTCAAAAGGAAAATAATTGGACAGGAGACAATGTTTCTCGTTATTGCAACCCCGAATATGACCAACTGTGGAAAGCCAGTACCCAAGAACTCAACCCAGAAAAACGCCGCCAAATTTTCCTAGAGATGAATGATATGTTGGTCAATAATGTTATTGTAATGCCGATTGTCGATCGCACTGAAGTTGCAGGAGTGAGCAGAACGATTGGGGGATTTGAATTGACTCCTTGGGATTTGAATACTTGGAAAGTTGCTGAATGGAAGCGTAAATCATAGCTAATTTGGTATGGGTTTGGTGCGTTACGGCGGATTGTAAGTTGTTTAATTATTTACAAATTATAGCCGCCGAACGCACTCTACACGCTATTGAATCAACTAAAAAGAAAAACTGGCTTTCTAGACTTAAGAAGGAAGTTCAGTTACATAAGCAATTCCGTCTAAAATAAGCTGTCCTTGCGTAACTTGTAAGCTTTCCAACTCCAAGGAAATTCCCGGCATTTCAAAGGTACTCAAATCCAGAAGCTGTGTAGCTTTATTAAGTATTGTGTCTGTCAACTCTGGAGGAACTTCTGAGTGGTTTTGATAGCGGATATTTTCTAAGACTATACCCCGACGGTCTTCGCGAATACGAGGTTGAGATATGAACTCAAAAGATTGAGTTGCGTCTGAGGGGGATATTTGAGCAATGGCTTCAATTGCAATTTCACCATTTTGGAGAAGATGACAAGTCATTTTATCAATGTCTAAAGTAGACTCTTGATTATCGGTTGCGACGGGTGTATCTTCTATTTGTTCTTCCAGATAATCAGAATTAAACGCTTGATTTAAGTCGGCTTCTGCGATCGCGATATGGGCTGTTCCTTGGGTTGGTTCGCAAAGTTCCAAGTTGCCAGTAATAGCCTTTAAGGGATTGATAGAAATTTTGCCCAAACTTACTTTCATTTCAGCTATACGGAGGTCTTTTTTAAGGACTAAACCTTCACCGTGTATAACCATAGCATCAAGAGTTCCATCTGCAAGGGAAGCCGGGTCGGTAGACACATCTACTTTGAGTTTGTCACTGTCTTCTATTTGAGAAGAAAGGGCTATTTCAGCGACTTTACTAACTGCCCCTTCACTAAAATTATCTATACCGAAAATCATAATTTTTTATCTTAATTTTTGCTAATTTTAAAACTGAATACTGATAGTTTATGCCAGATTTTTCAGGGATAAGTCTATCTGGAGATTGATTTCATTTTCAGAAAATCACGAAACTCTGTGACTCAGGAAAATTCAAAAAATATGGCTTGCGTGGGATGTCATTTCAGTTATCAGTTATCAGTCATCAGTCATCAGATGTAGGGTGGGCAATGCCCACCCTCTTAAATGTTATATTTCGTAAATTAAGCTGAGATATCTAGCTCTAGCTTTCGATATTTTTGTTCCAAAATATCTGGTAAAAACTTAGATGTTAGTAATGGTGGGCGATGCCCACCCTACTATAATAGTCGTGAGAAAATAAAGTTCTTCAGGTTGAAGGTTTAACTAAACTAAAATTTGTGACAGTATCAATAATTTCGCTGGGAGGGATTTGCAGTTGTGTTAGGGTTTCTGAATCGAGAAGTAAATAGTGCTGAGTGGCGCGTCTTTGCTGTAAAGTATTGACATCTGCTGGATAGACTTGGCGATCGCTATAAAAATCCAAACTCGGACGGTTGTAAGCAAAAGAGGTGTAAATAATCTGTCCGGGGGGTGTGTGTTTGCGAATCAGTTGTCCTACTGCAACTACGGGAAATTGTTCGTTTAATTCCCAATTCCACAGGGGAGATAGCATGAGTAATAGTAGTGCCAAATACAATCCGATGAATAGAGAGCGGATAAAGTGGCGATCGCATCGGTAATATTGCCAAGCCGCAATGCTGAATGTCAGGACTATTACTCCACTCATGATGACAAGAAGGGGTTGCGTATCTACCATCAAGAAATAACCGATTCCCCCGACTCCTGCAACGGTAAATAAAAGCAGGAATGTAACGTAAAACACAGAAAAGAAGCGTTGATTCTGAGTTATTTGGTACAGTGCTGCACCCACCGCCAAAGCCAGAAAAGGATAAAGCGGCATAACGTACCACGGCAGTTTTGTCCCCATCAGAGAAATCGTGGTGAAGAAAACTAGGAAACCCGATAAGACAAGATTTCCCCAACTTTCTGAAGCCTTACCCCAAGAATGATAAGCCGATCGCATTGCTAGAAGTAAGCCGTAGGGAAGGAATAATAGCCAGGGAAAGCCGTATTTCAGCAACTCTAAAACATAATACCAAGGCGGCCCGTCATTTCCTTCTACCGCAGTATGCAGACGGTCGAAATTCTGCGTCCCTAGATGGGTTTGAATGAAGATATCGCCATACTTTGACCATTGGGCATAATACCAACCCAAAACGACTGTTAAACCTAGGAATAGGCCTAACCAGGTGTAGGGGTTGCGGAAAACGTACCAACGGCGATCGCACAGTACAAAGAACAACACTACAGTCCCTAACGCTAAGACTAACACGCCTTTGGTCAGGGCGATCGCGGCCGCACTCATTCCCACTCCCACAGCCCAAAATGGGGCTTTGCGCGATCGCAACAAACACAGCAACAACACAATTAGGAAAGTATTAACAATCCCATCCAACATCAGCAAACGACCGTGACGCACCACAGGGAGGAGAGTCAAGTACGTTCCCGCAGCGAATAACGCCGGACGGCGATGCTGAAACACCTCTCGTGCTACAAAATACAACAACGGCACGCCACAGGCTGTAACCATCGCTACCGGAAAGCGAGTTGTCCACTCGTTCACTTCCTCAAAAAGATGATAACTACCTGCAACCAGCCAATATCCCAAAGGAGGCTTCATAAAATAAGGCTGGCCAAAAAAAGTTAAATAAATCCAGTTCCCTTGACGGTATAATTCCCTGGCGACAATTGCGTGAGACCCTTCATCCCAATCCCGTAACGGTACATTACCTAATGCTACTGTCCACAACGCGATCGCCGCTCCAAAAAGACCGATAATCCAGTATAATTCCGATCGCGATCGCTCACTTTCAAAAATTGTCGCTTTTTTCATCAGTTTAAGGCCAAACTCCTATTTGTTTTCATAACTTGCTGATTTTCTTAAGTTTCCAGGTTTGCCGAGAAAGTGAGTTTCCCAAAAGCACTAATTTTTAATTTTTTATGAAAATCTCTCAAATTTTCACCCAATATTCTTCTCAAAATACTATATTCGAGATTATTATTTTATTCTTATTTTTCATTTTAGGGTTAATTGGTATTTTAAATCATGCCATGTGGCGAGACGAAATGACAATTTGGCTAATTGTGAGAGATAGTCAGTCTTGGGGGGAATTACTCCAAATTATTCACTATGAACCCCATCCGGTACTTTGGTATTTTTGCGTCGCGATTTTACAGAAATTCATCGGTTATCCCGTGAGTATGCAGTTATTTCATTTACTACTCGGAACGGGGGTTGCCGCTTTGATTTTAATTAAATCCCCCTTTACTCGCTGGCAAAAAGTTGTCTTAATTTTTGGCTACTTGTTTTTTTATGAATACTTTTTAATCTCCCGAAATTATAGCTTAGGTTTGTTGTTTGGTTTTGGGGTGTGTGCCTTATGGGAAACTCGGAAACATACCTACATCAAGTTAGCCTTTCTCTTATTTTTTATGGCAAATTCCAGTGCTTACAGTTTATTCATAGCCATAGCTTTAGGATTTACATTGATTTTAGAAAACTTGCTGCAAAATTCTTGGCATTATCACACAAAAGCCTCTCTCAAAAACTATTGTTTGAGTTTAATTATTTTTCTCAGTGGTATTGGGTTAGCCATCGCCTTTTTAATTCCACCTGCCGATAATATTGAAAACGGAGGATTCAGTCAAGGCTGGCGATTAACTTTCGAGTTACGGCATTTTTTTACAACTTTAGCCCGACTTTGGAATAGTTATATCGCAATCATTGTCGCTGGAGATTCTAAATATTACAGTGTTTTAATCTGCGGTACGCTGTCTTTAGTCTTGATGTTATGGGTTATTGGATTTTTACTCAAAAAGCCTCTCGTACTGTTTTTTTATCTCATTGCAACTACTGAAATATTCCTATTTACCTATGTCAAATATTTAGGCGCACAACGGCACTTTGGTCATTTATTCATTGTGCTAATTATGGCACTTTGGTTAAGTCATTACTATCGAGATTGGCCGCTTATTCTTAAGCAAACAAAATTTAGTAGAAAATGGTTCAACTTTAGCAATCGGTCTAAAAAAGCTTTAGTCATGGTACTACTGTATCTGCAATTAATTGCGGGAATCGTTGCTTATAGTCGCGATTTGATGCTGCCTTTCTCTGCGAGTCGTGCGACGGCTGAATATATCAGTCAACAGGGCTTAAACGATCTATTTATTGTCGGAAGCCAAGATGTTATCATGAGTCCTATTAGTGGTTATTTACGGCGTAAAATTTATTACCCCGAAAGTCAAGCTTTGGGCAGTTTTGTCTTATTTACAAACCGAAGACAGGAAGTTAATCCAGAAGAAGTTTTACGTCAAGTTGGAGAATTACTCAAAATTCACGATTCAATTCTCTTAATTCTCAATTATCCGTTAGAGTTATCGCCAACCAATCTTAAAATTGAATTTTTAGCTAAGTTTCAGAAAGGTTTAATTTATGATGAAAAGTATCATCTTTATCGCGTCGAATCGTCGGATACGTTAACAAAGTAACGCATCCGAAATAGACTAGCTTTGAGGCCTTTTTCGAGTCTGCTGTAAAGCCAAAGTTTCTGACTTTCTTTCTGGGGCAAAATTTAACTCCCCCCCGATTGCCGACTGCCCAAAAACCACTCCCCACTGCCTAAGACCTACTGCCCCTTGGATGCTGTTAACTGTAAAGCCCAACCGCATCAGAAATCGAGTTTAACTCGTGGGTGTCGAGGTAGTGCGACAATCCCGTTAAAATCCGTGCAGCTATCCAAGGGCCTTCGTAAATCCAACCCGTGTAAACTTGAACTAAACTAGCCCCTGCGGTAATTTTTTCCCAAGCATCTTCGGGAGTAAAAATACCACCAACGCCAATAATGGGAAGTTGACCTTGCGTTTGTTGCCAAATAAAGCGGATAATCTCAGTAGCGCGATCGCGTAAGGGTTTGCCACTAATCCCCCCAGCTTCATCAAGCACTCGTCGTTGGGTTTCTGGGATAACTTGGGTTTTGAGATTATCGCGGCGTATGGTAGTATTAGTCGCAATAATCCCGGCAAGGTGATGAATCCCAGCCAACTCCAGAACGTCCGCGATCGCGTCCCAAGATAAATCCGGGGCAATTTTCACTAAAATCGGTTTTCGGGCTGGATTGTGGGCTTGTAGAGCTTCTAGAATAACATTCAACTGCTCCTTATCCTGGAGCGATCGCAAGCCAGGAGTATTGGGAGAACTCACATTCACCACAAAATAATCCCCAAAATCTTGTAACTTTTGGAAACTCCCCAGATAATCCGATGCAGCTTGTTCGAGGGGAGTAATCTTCGACTTCCCCAAATTAATTCCCAAAGGAATCCCGCAATTTTGACTTTGTAACCGGGAAGCCAAAGCCGTACTTCCTTCGTTATTAAACCCCATACGATTCAACACCGCTTCATCTGCTGTCAAGCGAAACAATCGCGGTTGGGGATTTCCCGGTTGAGAGTGTAGCGTCACTGTCCCCAACTCAGCAAAACCAAAACCAAAATTTTCCCAAACTCCCGCAGCCACCCCATTTTTATCAAACCCCGCAGCCAAACCCAAGGGATTCGGAAAATCAACACCCCACAGAGTTTGTTGTAAACGTGCATCCCGTCGGCAAAATATTTGAGATAGGGGTTGCAACCATAACTGCGACAAAGGGCGATCGCGTCCCCGATTCAACCAATCTAATACAATCAAACTGCGGAGATGGGCCCATTCAGGATCGACCTTCAACTGATTAAATAACAAAGGGCGAACTGCTGCACGATAAATATCCATAACCTCTCAAACCCTGTGATTGTATTTAAAAATAATGTCTAAACCGCCATAATTTATGAAGATTTAGTAAAGTTAACGAAATCTCAAGTCTCGAAATTCGCCCGCTTGAAGGTAACCGCAACCTGACAATAACACTGTATTAATCTGTATTTCCCGCTTTAACACCCCACAACCCCCTCCATACCCAGCAAAAATAAAGTTGTGTAAACATCAAGTTTTTGTAAAGTACCCAGCGCGCCTTTGAGAATTATCTGTAATATTGCTTATCCTGTAAACGAGGAATATTCAGTAAAATTGCAATATCAACGCCTCTATTAAAAGCAGACTGCAAGTAAAATTACGGAAAATTTTAACCCATGAACTCAAGAATTCTAACCCTAGGTCTAAGTACCCTTACCCTTGGCGCTGTATCTTTAACCGCAGTTTCAGCCCAAGCTGCTACCCTATCCCCCAGCGACTGTCTGGGTGCAGAATATGACTGTACCTACAGCAATCCTTTCTTCTCCCTCGAAGCCAGCGATGGCAGTGGTGCAGCCCAACTCACCCGTAAAAGCTTTAGCGGTTATGAGGGGATTGGAGTAGCAACCGCAGGAACTACCGATATTCAAGACGATCCTTCCTGGGGTGAAATTGACTTCGACGAAAGCCTCAACGTTAACTTGGGTAGAGGGACGATTTTAGAATCCTTGGACTTAGGCTTTTTATACCGACCAGGGGTAAACTTCGATCGCGTTTTTGAAACTGCTAAAATCACTGCCAAACTCAATGATGGTAGCATCTTAGAAAACATCTTTTCCGTTACTGGGTCTAATACCGGGAGTCTGAGTGGCTTAGGAAGCGTCAGTAACATTTCCCCCTCTAACCCCGGTGGTGCGGGTTTGTATTCCCTACTCAATCCCTTTGGCAACGCGGTTATTAAAAGTTTTAGCGTCACTGCTGTAGATAGCGGTAAAAACTTCTCGCGTCAAAGTTGGGACTCGGATTTCGTCGTCGCTCAAGCCCAAGTCGCTGATGTTCCCGAACCCTCTATCGTTCTAGGATTATTAGGGGTTGGTATTTTAGGTTTGCGCCGTCGTCGCGCCCAATAAGCCAGTATCATTTCGTAAAATAGTCCAAAATCCTGAAATTATGAGGATTTTGGACTATAAAAATACCAAATTTTGCGTCTTATTGCCGAGATTTACGCCAAATCACCCAAGGGCTACCCAAACTACCTAATAAAAATACCATCTTACAAGCGGCAGCAATGTCCGTTTGTAACTGATGATAGTGGGTTAGATAATGCCAAATCACTTGGCGCAGATCGTTGCCAAAATACAGCCCGCAGAAAAAAGGTTCTTGCCAGGGACGCAGCCGCAAACGGCGAATCTGATAGCGAGCGAGTCCCGTACCGAGGGCGATCGCCAACAAATAATCTCGCTCCAAACGATAAGCTGGAATCTGGTGCATCAGCTTCATTTCAGGATTGTGCCAAATTTCCCAACCCCCATTCTGAAGATAGACAATTGCCTCCAAATCCTCGCTGGCTAACTGCCATTGATTGACCCTCCCCGTCAGTAACAAACGCCGAGGGACGCAATCGAGCCAAGCATGACGACGGACGACCAAACCCGCTCCAGGGGGTAAAAGACCTCGCGATCGCTCATAACAAAAAGGTAGCGTACCTCGCTCGACAATCGCCAAGAACGGCGCAATTGCCTCAAACCCCGGCGGCGGCGTTTTTGCCAATAAGGGGCGTGTTTGACCCCCAAAAGCCCCCGCAGCCGGGCGATCGCGAGCAAACTGGATAGCCACTTTCAGCCAATCGGGGTCGGGAAAATTATCATCATCAATAAAAGCAACCAACTCTCCGTGAGCTTGCTCAACCGCTCGCTGTCGCGCATAAGCTAACCCTTGCTGTCCTTCAAAAACGTAGCGCAAAGTCAACCCCCAACACCCACGCCAAACCTCGTAAACTTGCCGCGTTTGGTCGCTGCTGTTATTGTCTACAATGAGAACTTCCCAAACCAGGGTATCGGGAACGACCTGCCGAGTTAAACATTGTAAAACTGCGGGTAAGCGAGACTCGCCATTGTAGGTACAAATAGCAACTGTGATATCACATTTCATGTTTCGACGAACAGTTGATTTTAGGCAGTCAGCCACCAAGCCCCAATCACTTTAACCCACTTTCAAGAGTAACGATGTTAGCTTATGGCTCAATTGCGACGCATTGCTTGTTTGCTGCCTAACTTAGCCGGAGGTGGTCAAGAAAAAGTCACTCTCAACCTCTTACAAGGATTTAATCAACGAGGACTTGCCACCGACTTAGTATTGGCCGATCTCAGGGGGCCTTATCGCGATCGCATCCCCACCTCCACTCGCGTCATCAACTTCAATCAACCCATTGTCAATCGAGCGCGCAGTACCCTCCAACTCACCGCCCCCTTAACTCGCTATTTACGTCAAGAAGCCCCCGATATACTCATTTCTCATCTAATTTGGACAAACGAGTGGGCAATTGTCGCCAATATTATTGCTGGCTTTCCCTCGCGCGTAATCGTTTGGGAACAAATGCCCCCCACCCAACCCCCCACCCAAATCAAAATCGCGGCTATGCGATCGCTTTATCGTTGGGCTAATGCCATTGTGACTCCCTCTGCCGGAGTTGCCAACTACTACACCCATCTCCTCAACCTTAGCCCCCAGGGTGTTAATATTATTCCCAATCCTGTTGTCGATACCACCGTAACCGCACAAGCGATCGCCCCCCTCAATCATCCTTGGTTTACCCCCGACAGCCCCCCCGTCATTCTCGGCATTGGTCGCTTGGCTAAACAAAAAGACTTTCCCACCCTGATCCGCGCCTTTGCCCAACTTGTCTCCCAACAACCCGCTCGTTTAGTCATCTTAGGAGAAGGGGGTCAACGACCGCACCTCGAAAGCCTCATTCAACAACTCAACCTACAAGATTGGGTCAGTTTACCCGGCTTTGTTAGCAATCCCTACTGTTATCTCAGTCGTGCGGCAGTTTTTGCCTTATCCTCCCAACAAGAAGGCCTGCCTACAGTTTTAATCGAAGCCCTGGCTTGTGGTTGTCCCGTAGTCGCCACCGATTGCCCCTCCGGACCGCGAGATATCCTCGAAGCCGGTCAATACGGCTTGCTCGTTCCCGTCGGCGACGATCGCGCCCTTGCCACAGCCCTACAAACCACCTTAGCCCAACCCAGAGATGCAGCCCGTTTAAAAGCGCGATCGCAAGACTTTGCCATTGACCGCATTACCGAGCAATTTCTCAATCTCAGCCATCGTCTCTTAAACACCCGGAGTTTTTAAATCTAAGCCAATCGCTGTAAAGTTTCAACCAAAATCTCCTGATTAAAAGCATCCTTAGTAATATAAGCATTTGCCCCCGCTTGAGCGCCCCGCTTCTTATCTTCATCCGAAGCCAGAGATGTCACCAAAATAATCGGCAACTCGTTATATTCAGGATGTTGGCGAATGCGAGCCGCCAAAGACAAACCATCCAAATTCGGCATTTGAATATCCGACACCACCGCATCAAATACCCCCGCAGACAGCTTATTGTAGCCATCCAAACCATCCACCGCCGTCACAACATCGTAACCCGCACTTTCTAAAATACGCTTCTCCTGAGTACGAATAGCAATCGAATCTTCCACCAAAAGAATCTTCAGTTTTTGGTGGGGAGTCGAGACTGCATGAGTCTTCGTTTTACTGCGGTGAGACTGCTGCACCGATTTAATCAAATCCAGAGGATTGAGAATCATGCAAACTTCCCCCGTTCCCAAAATAGTTGCCCCAGCAATATTACGAGCGCGCTGAATTAACTTACTCTGGGGTTTAAGAACGACATCTTGAGTATCCAAGAGATCGTCCACGCACACCCCCAAGCGTTCTTCCCCCAGTTGCAGCAAAATACAAGGAATATAACTTGGGGAAGCCACCACGGGTGGGGCTGCAAGTTTAAGGATATCTGCCAAACGCGCAATCGAAATCGCTTGACCATTCATCGCAATGGTTTCGCGACCTTCGATGGTGAAAATATCTTCTGGGGAAATAAAAAAGGTCGTCTGTACAAACTCAATGGGAATCGCGTAAGTTACTTTTTGCACCTCGACCAGCAAAACATTTGCTGTTGCCAAAGTTGTACCCATTTGCAGGCGAAACGTTGTACCTTGACCGGGGGTAGAGTGGACTTGAACTGTGCCTTTCAGACGTTCGACGTTGTTGCGAACGACATCCAAACCCACACCGCGACCGGATACAGCCGTAATGGTGCTTGCCGTCGAAAAACCAGGGGTGAAAATCAGCCCGTAAATTTGGCTGTCCGTCATGGCTGCCAATTCCTCAGCCTCATAAAGATGGCGCTTGAGGGCGGTTTGTTTGATTTTTTCGGGGTCTAAGCCGCGACCGTCGTCACTCACCTCAATAATGACATTATTAGGAGTTTGGCGACTGCTCAGACGCAGGGTGGCCACTTCGGGTTTACCCAAGGCTTGGCGTTCTGGGGGGGATTCGATACCGTGATCGATGGCGTTGCGAAGTAAGTGCATCAGGGGGTCTTTGATTTCCTCTAGGATGCGCTTGTCGGCGGTGGTTTCGCTGCCTTCTAGAAGGAGTTGGACTTGCTTGTTTTCTTGTTTGGCAAGGTCGCGAACCAGGCGCGGAAATAGGTTAAAAATGGTCGAAAGGGGCAGTAAACGCAGGGTACGGACGCGGTCTTCGAGGTGAGAGGCGATCGCGTCGAGACGAGAAGCATTTTCCTGAGTTGCCGTTTGCAAGCGTTGCAATAACGTCTGAAATCGCTGTAAGTGGGGATGCTCAAAGTCAATGTTAGGGTTGCGTTGCATCTGGGTTTGCCATTCTTCCCACAGCAAAGCGAGTTCGCCGACTTCCTCGCTGACATGAGCGATGCGAGTTTTGGTGACGGTGAGTTCCCCCGTTTGGGTCATTAAGTCGTCGAGATGGCGGGTTTCTACGCGGAGGGTTTCGATGCGATAGGGGGCTGAGGGGGCGGTTTTGCCGTTGGTCGCTGTAGCCGTCACAGCAGGGTGGTCTGGGGGTT
>JAWQFT010000119.1:0-16157 GCA_035968055.1 Jaaginema sp. PMC 1080.18
TAACACACCAATAATAATTTCAGAAACGTCTACAGTTGATTCCAGTATCCAACCTATATCAGAAAGTGAAAACGCGATCGCATCTCCTCCACTTCCAACCAAAACTCCCATTATCCAACCTCAACGGGAAGATATTGATACTGTTGATTCCAATATCCAACCTACCTCGGAAAGCGAGAACGCGATCGCATCTTCTCCACCTCCAACCGAAACTCCTGTCATTCAACCCCAAAGGAAAGAGGTTGATACTCCAGTTGATAACACACCAATAATAATTTCAGAAACGTCTACAGTTGATTCCAGTATCCAACCTCAACGGGAAGATGTTGATACTGTAGATTCCAATATCCAACCTATATCAGAAAGTGAAAACGCGATCGCATCAACTCCACCTCCAACTGAAACTCAAAACAAAGACACAACCCCTTTAGAAGTCCAAAATAAAGCCAATAGAACCAAGTTTCAAGCCGACAAACTACCACAAATTCCCCAAATCTTAGCAGATTTGAGTATAGTCAAGCCATTAAATACCCTTGAGAAATTAGGAAAACGCCAAAATGCGATCGCCTCCGATCTAATACCACAAAATAATCCTACAATAAACTTGAAAAGACAAAATAATACCTCTCAAAGCAAAATAGATACACCCATTATTCAACATTCCAAAAGCCAAAATAAAAGCTCATCAAAAACCCCAGAATCTTGGTCAAACTTAGCTGAATTAGTTGCTGATAATTCTAGTCAAAATAATCGTAATGAGAGTGCGATCGCCCCCCTTCAAATGAAATCTGCTAAACCTCAAAACGCAGATAAAACCATGATAAACGACAGCAACTCCCACACTTCAAATATTATTCAGAGATTAATAGAAAATGATACAAACTTAGAGCCAAATACCAGCCAAGAACTAGCAGAAATAGATGATACTTCTGAAATCGAAACAACACAAAACCTTGAACTGTTAGCAAAAGAAATTTACAATTTATTGCGACAGCGATTAGCCATAGAACGGGAAAGACGCGGATCGTATTACTCCGATCGCTTACCTTAATAAACTTTAGAAAACAGAGGAAACCATGTCAGCATTAGTCAAAGCCAAACTCGTTGCCATCGAGCAAGGAAAAGACATTCAGTTCATGTTTAATCCCAATCAACTAGATTTTAGCCGTAGTATTAGCTTAGAACAATCACCAGGAGCAAGAACTCAAGAAGGGATGAATAAAACTAGCTTTAAGCATCCCAATCCCTACACATTGACAATTAGTAACATATTACTAGAAACTTATGAAACCAACAAAAGCGTAATTCCTTACATTAACGAATTCAAAAAAACTGTGGAATTCGGAGTAGAAAAAAATGGAGTTAGAAGACCTCCCCTTTATCTTTTTACCTGGGGCGATCAAAAATACTTAAAATGCTTTGTTAAAACCTTAAAATACAAACTCACTCATTTTTTGCCAGACGGAACCCCCGTGCGAGCTTATGTAGATTTAACCCTCGAAGAAATCGATCTGTCTAACCAACAAGGGCCTGGAGGAACGCCACAGCCTAGTCAACAACAACGCCAAAAAAATCGCCGTTAAACTACTTAAATATCTTTGAATATATTATGTCTACTGCAAGCTATACTGCCGAGCCAATATTAGAAATAGACGGGCAAAAAGCCTCTAAAAAATTGATGGAAGACATACTACAAATTTCTGTAGAAGAAAGTCTCCATTTACCAGGAATGTTTACAATTATTATTAACAACCCCTATTTATCAGGACGAGAAAGCGACGATCCCGCTTGGGAACATCAAAAACTCTTTAAAATTGGGGGTCAAATTAAACTAGGCTTCGCATCTAGTACCACAGAGGAATTCCCCAACACCATCGAAAACTATGTTTTAGAAGGGGAAATTACCGCCATGGAAGCCCATTTTACCAGTGGTTCTCAAGCCCCCATCGTAATTCAAGGTTATGATATTGCCCATCGCTTACATCGAGGGAGATATAACCGCTCATTTCAGAACATAACTGACTCCGATATCGTCAAAAAAGTGGTAAGTGAAATGGGAATTCCGACTCAAACAATTGACAGCAGTGGCAAACCCCATGATTATGTTTTTCAAGAAAATCAAACCAACATGGAATTCCTCCGAGAACGAGCGGCTCGCAATGGTTTTGAACTATTTGTTCAAGACGGAAAACTAAACTTTCGCAAAGCGAATGTTGATAGTTCTATCAAACTACAGTGGTTAACTAATTTACATAGTTTTCGCGTGCGAATCACCAGTGCAGAACAAGTTTCTGAAGTTGAAGTACGAGGCTGGGACTATACCCAAAAACGTGCCATTGTCGAAACAGCAAAAACTGCAACAGTATTGACCACAACCCAACATGGGAAAGGAAGCAAAACCAGTAGCAGTTTTCAAGGAAAACCCACAAAACCGAAAATGCTTGTTGTGGATAGACCCGTTTTTGAAGCAACAGAAGCGCGAAGAATTGCCCAAGGATTGTGTGATGAATTAGGAGGAGAATTTGTTTATGCAGATGCCAAAGCTGAAGGCAATCCTGATATTCGACCGGGGCGAGTGGTAAAATTAGAAGGAATGGGAAAGTATGAAGGGGACTATTATGTCACCGAAACTCGCCATTTATTTTACGAAAGATTGTATACCACTGAGTTTAGCGTTCGGGGTTTGCGCGGAGGAGATTTACTCTCAATATTGTCTCCTCAAACTCGTTTAGAAGTAGGACAAACTCTCTTGGTTGGTATTGTTTCTAACAACAAAGACCCGCAAAAATTAGGTCGAGTCCGAGTCAAATTACCCACTTTAACTGAAGAACATGAAAGTAATTGGGCAAGAGTCATTAGTATGGGGGCAGGACCGAATCGCGGATTTGATTGTTTACCAGAAATTAATGACGAAGTTTTAGTCGGCTTTGAACACGGCGATATTCACCGTCCTTATGTCATTGGTAATGTCTGGAATGGGAAGGATAAAGTACCCGAATCTGTAGATGATAGCGTCCAAGAGGGCAAAGTTAGGCTAAGAACATTTCAGACTCGTACTGGTCATCAATTACAGTTTGTTGAAGAAGACAAAGGTAGTAGTAAGAAAGGTACTTACTTAGATACGGTTTACGGCCACAAAATCCATTGCAATGATACAGAAAAGTACATTGAAATTAAAACTAAAAATGGTCATTATGTCCGTCTCGATGATACCAACAAAAAAATTACAATTAAAACCTCTGGCGGTCACAATTACGAACTGAATGACACCAGCCGTAGTATTACCCTGTCATCAACCGGAAGTATCAAAATTAATGCTAAGACTAAAATAGACATTGATGCCCCACAAATCGCTATTGCAAGCAAGGGCAAAACCGATATTACATCCAGTGGTATTGTAACCGTCAAAGGCACTTTAATTAAACTTAACTAGAGGAAAATATTATGGGTAAACCCGCAGCCCGAATCACCGATACCGTCGCTCATCCCCTACCCCCAGTGTTGACAGGAGGGCCCGGAAGTCTCAATGTTCTGATTGGGGGGTTACCAGCTTGGCGTGGCATACCAACGGCGGCTGCTCCTGCCCTCCAAGCCGCCAAGAAAGCCTCTGACGTGACGATAAAAGCAGCAACGGCAGCAGCCAGCGCTGCGGCAGGAACGCCGGGATACCCCGCAGCAAAGGCGGCTGAGGAAACAGCAAAAGCGACGGCGGCGGCTACGATGGGCAGTACAATTTCTTCTTTAGGAGGAATCAGCGATATTCATACCTGCGCTACACCGTTACCCATACCACCTCACGGCCCAGGGGTGGTAATTAATGGTAGTGCGAAGGTTTTGATTAATAACTTGCCTGCTGCTCGTCAAGGAGACACAATTTTAGAAGCAGTAGGGCCAGCGAATAAGATTACAGGGGGTTGTTTTACGGTACTGATTGGTTGATAGGGTTCTTGAAACTTCAGTTGATTTACTCATTGCGGTAAATGCGATGAAAAGCTTGGGGTGATTCCACGGTTTCGACCACATCACACAAACGCTCTAAAAGATTAATATCCTCAATCTGGCGAATCTCTGGCATTAACTCTAAACCCGCTTCACCAAACCGTAACTTTAAAGCCATTTGAATTGTTGACCAAAAGCCTTCTCTCAAAGCGATTTGACGACCACGAGCTTCTCCGCGAACTTCTCCGCGTTTTTCGCTTTCCTCGACAATCTGACGATACCAAGGGGATTCCATTAACACAGCCATGTCCCACCTCATAATTTGCTGGACTACTTCTGTTTCTAGCACGAAGGTGGCGAAAAACGCTAAAAGGTTCTCTAACTCGCTGAGTTGATTATCTGTCCTCAAAACGCGCACAGCTTCGCGGACGGTACTTTCGTTGCTTCCCCCTTGCAGAATCGGGACGAAGGGAATCAGCGTCAGGAGGGATTGCTCAAAAACTAAACGGGCTTCGATTTCCCAAAGGTTGATGACTCGGTAATCTTGGCGGGTTTGTAAGCCTTTGAAACTGGCGCTGTATTGGTTGGGGATGTTGGGGTTTTGGCTGGGGGGAAGGATGTTGATCAGGACGGGATAGACGGGAAGGTTGTATTTTTCGATCGCGAGGGCGCTATAGGCTAACATTCGACGAGGAAGGGTGTTGTTGTAGCGCAGTTGCAATTCATTGAGGATGAGAAATTCGCCGTTATCGGGACTATTTGCGCGAATCAGGACATCGCTTTCCCGGCTAATCCACTGAAATTCGGAGTCAAGGATTTCTGTGACTTGGGTGTTGGGGGTGTCGGTAAGCCACTGTACCCAACGATTGGGACTCAGGCTGATGAGGCGTTTGCTGCCAATGTCGGCTTTTTGGCTCATTTTAGTGGTGGTGAGGAGATTCGGTACAAATTTATCATGTTTGGGTAGCTCGTTTGAATACTTGTGGCTGATGTATCAAGAGAGTTCGTAACTGGCTTTAGTGCCTAATTCTTCTAAAAGTTTGATGATTTTGATACGGCGGAGTTGTTTGGCAAGATCGAGAATGGAGTATCCTTCATCGCCCACAGCATTAATGTCTACTCCCGCATCCACTAACATTGAAATAAGATGAATATGTCCTTTTACAACTGCTACAGCTAACAAATTTCCATCGTCATAAGCTTTAACTTTTACGTTGGCTCCCGCTTTTAATAAAGTATCAATAATTTTGAGCGAGCCGCGATCGACAGCGTAGGTTAATGGGGTATATCCAAAAGAATTTTTAGTATTGACATTTGCACCTACTTCTAGGAGAGTTTCAATCATTTCTTTTGTGCCACGATAGGCAGCAAATCCTAGCGGAGTAAAATTACAATATTCTTTGTTGATCTCTGTTCCTGATTTTATTAACTCTCTAATTTTATCGCGATCGCGATCCAAAATTGCTCTATAGATTGCTCTAGTTTTTAGCCTTTCGAGTGTGTCTTGGAAAGCTTCTCGATCCATAATCTTGAGTTTGATTAGAAGACTGTTTCAATTCAATTAAGGCAGAGCCTTGTTTTTTCATTCCCAGGTAGAACCTGGGAACGAGGTTAAATGGGATTGGTTAGGGCGTGTCATCGATATAGAGTTACGATAACCAGAAAACCTGAGACTCGACTTTTGGCGAATACTTTTTGGGTCGGAGTCGGTTTAGAGTGGCAGTGGCGATCGCGTCCGTAATGGATCATGGCTGATATCGAAAGGCAACAACGAGAGCATATAGGGAAGGGAGTGGCTTTTCCCTTGCAGATTAATGTCCAGGCGAATTTACGCTTAAGTGCCGATATTACCAATATTGAGGAGTCAATTCGCATTATTCTGGGGACGAAGTTAGGAGAGAGGGTATATCGTCCTGATTTTGGTTCGCGGTTGGATGAATTGGTGTTTGCACCCATGAATACCGAGACGCTGTTGCTGATTCGGTTGTATGTGGAGGAGGCATTGGTGCGGTGGGAACCTCGTATTCTGCTCGATCGCGTTGCGGTAGAAGTAGCAGCTTTGGCAAATCCCATTTCCGGGCCCGAACAAGGCCGATTAAATATTAATATTCAGTATCACCCGAAGGATAGTCACGATTATAGAAGCTTGGTTTACCCCTTTTATCTACAATCGCCTCGGTGAGCAGTTCAGGCTAATTTTTTTGAGGTTTTGGCAGTCAGGGGCTTGCCTCAGTTGCGAGGATTGAACGTAAGATGAGCGATAGAGAGTTTAACTTTTTACCGGAATTACCCAAACCCGATCTCGACGATCGCACCTTTCAAGAATTGGTGAATGAATGTTTGTTGCGGATTCCCCGTTATTGCCCGGAGTGGACGAATTATAACCCTAGCGATCCGGGGATTACCCTAGTCGAACTGTTTGCTTGGCTGACAGATCAGATGTTGCTGCGGTTCAACCAAGTCCCAGTTCGCAACTATATTACCTTTTTGGAGTTGTTGGGGGTAAATCGGGCTGCCCCCACTCCGGCTCAAAGTCAGGTAACCTTTTATTTGAGTACGTCGAGTCGCGAGTTGCCGGAAAATGCGAGAACAATTCCCGCCGGGACAGAAGTCGCCACAGAACGCACGGAAACCGAAGAAGCGGTGATTTTTGCCACAGACGCACCGTTAGAGATGGGACAGCCGACGGTACGGCATTTTCTGACAGCTACGACAGATATAGCACAACCGCAAGTATTACGCGATCGCCTGGATAGTTCTTGGCGACAGGAGTTAAGTGGGGAATGGCTTGGATCGCCCGTGGCCTTTTTTGAGGAACAACCGCAACCGGGCAATTGTTTTTATTTAGTTCTCGAACCCCACGAACCGATTACAGGGAATGTTATCGCGTTGACGTTCAAAGGGGAAGCGGCTACTTCCACGGGGATTAATCCTCAACATCCCCCCCGGCGTTGGGAAGCGTGGAATGGTAAAACTTGGCAAAATGTGTTGCTGGCTGAAAGTGACGATGCGACAGAAGGCTTTAGTTTTAGCAAAGTAACCCGCGAAGGTGGCGATCCGGCGGAAGTGGGGGCAGATGTGGAGTTGCATTTACCTCTGAATTTCCCAGTAGAGACTTTTGTGACGTATCAAGGGCGGTGGTTGCGTTGCGTTTACACCCAACCCCAAGGAGAACAAAGAAATTACGATCGCTCTCCCCGTATCCTTAGCATTGCCGCTCGTGCCATTGGCGGTACAATGACGGTGACGCAATCAACCCGCTTGGATAATGAGTTTGTGGGCGAAAGTGATGGCAATCCGGGGCAGTTTTTTACCTTACCGCGATCGCCAATTTTACCCAGACGGGAAGATGAATATATCGAGGTGACTCCTGTGGGGGGATTACCGCAAATTTGGCAGGAAGTCAGCGATTTTGCCGAATCGAGCGCCGAAGATCGCCACTATACCCTGGATTCGATTACCGGACGGGTACAGTTTGGCCCGTTGATTCGCGAACCAGCGCAGATTCAGGAATTGACTCAGTTTCGCGATCGCCTGCAAAGGGGGCAATCCGGGGCGTTAATTCGGCAGAACGAGGTAGAACCCGCATGGCAGGCTTTAAAGCGGCAATACGGGGCAATTCCAGCCCGTGGAGCAAGGATTCGTATGGTGGCGTATCGGACAGGGGGCGGTCAACAAGGAAATGTGCAAATCGGGCAGATTCAGGTTTTGAAGTCGGCTGTTCCTTATATTGCTCGTTTGGAGAATCACCAGCCGGGGCGTAATGGGACGAATACGGAATCCCTGGATGCGGCGGTAATGCGCGTTCCTAAGATGCTGCGAACTCGCGATCGCGCTGTGACCAAGGAAGATTTTGAAACCCTCGCGATTCAAGCCGGAGGAGGGGCAGTTGCCAGGGCATTATGTCTGCCTGCGAGAATGGATGAACCGGGACGAGTGCGCTTATTACTCGTTCCCCAGGTTAATACAGACGCGATCGCCCTAGGGATGAATCCCGACCAATTTAGCCTCCCCGACTCTCTCAAATATCAAGTTAGCACCTATCTCGACGAACGCCGCTTACTGGGCATTGAGGTACTCTACGACACGCCGCAATATGTGGGGGTATCGGTGCAAACTGAAGTCGCCCTCGAACCGGAATATAGCTCTATACAGGCGTTACAGCATATTCAAACCACTCTCCTTACCACTTTGTATCGCTTTCTCAATCCCGTGACTGGAGGCACAGATGGCTGCGGTTGGGTATTTGGTCGTCCGCTTTATACTTCTGATATCGTCAAACTCTTTCAAACTGTGGAAGGAGTGCGTTTTCTCGGCACAGTACAATTATTTCAAGTCCTACAAGACTCTAATGGTCTTTGGCAGCGTTCTTCTGAACCCCTCAGCGTCATCAATCCGGGGTCTTTGGGCTTGATTTGTTCTTGGTCGAGTCGTCGTTCGAGTCACGTTCTCAATCTCATTGAAGCCGATTAGCCAGCCAAACAACCCACCTACTGCCCAAAAACTGATAATTGAAACAGCTATGGCTCAAGCCAGTGAAACTCGCCCCCTTCGTTTGTCCCTCACCCCCATGCAGGTGTCCGATACAACTCTGCAACCCATCGTAGCGGCAAAAGCCAGTTCTCCCCAGGCGGTTCATTCAGATATTACCGCGATCGCCGTCCCCCAGGAAACGGTTAAGGGTTGTCAGTTGGTTTTGTATCCTGGAGAGTCAAGCGAAATTGTGGTACAGCTACAAAATCTCAGCAATTCTCCGATTTATTTAAATATGCGTTTGATTGAGCCGAGTTTTCCGGCACATTGGTGTCAAATTCACCAAGAAGGGCAGCAGTTACCGCCTCACAGCAAAATGGAAGCGGTTTTACATTTTACGATACCGTCTGACTTTTTTGAGTCCCACGAGGGGTGGCAAGCAGATACTTGTTTAATCCTCGATTATGGGGGAACATTGGAAGTTCGTTATGGATTGTTACCGCCAGAAACTCCCGTTGATGGGCCATTACCCCTGCATTTTCCTTATCTACAAGCGGCTGCTTTTCATTTGTTTGTACGACCTCACAGTTTGTACTTAAATTTTTTACCGAGTTTGTATCGAGAGGTGGATTTTATCGGTCGCTTGCTCAAGATTTTTGAGGAGACATTTGAACCCGCAGTCCACACTATAGATTCATTGTGGGCGTATTTAGACCCGTTAACTGCCCCGGAGTCTTTGTTGCCTTTTTTGGCCCATTGGGTGGGTTGGCAACTTACGCCGAGTTTGAGTTTACAACGACAGCGTTATTTAATAAAGCAGGCGATCGCGTTATATCGTTGGCGAGGAACGAAACGGGGTTTACGATTTTATTTACATCTTTATACGCATTTACCTTTGGATGAGGATTTACCCGAAACCGAAAAACATATCAGAATTCAAGAAAATTTCGGTCGCGGTTTTGTCACGGGGGAAACTTATTTGGGTCGCGATTCGACGATTGGGGGAGGCCAACCTTTTCATTTCACGGTGCAGTTACAGTTTGATAACCCGATGACTTTGGAGGAAAAACAACTTTGTCTGCGTTTATGTTATCAAATCATCGAACAAGAAAAGCCTGCTTTTTGTACTTATGAATTAGAGCTTATTTAATAATTTTTGAAATAATGAATCAACCTTGGTTGCCTCCTAAAACAATTCCTTTTGAGCGTTTGAATGTTATTGATGGTTTGTTGATGAATAGTCAACGGTGGCAGTTAGCCCATGATTATCATCAACGACGACAAAATGTTTTATATCAGTGCTTAAATGAACCGGGGATTGTTTGCGGTTTAGAAGTATGTTTGATTGCTGCTCCCGAAACGGTGAAGCCGGAATACCGCGATAAGCGTTGGTTGGAGATACAACCGGGAATTGCTATCGATCGTTTTGGGAATTTAATTGTTGTCGATAAACCGATTAATTATCGCCTTCAATCAGAACCGTCAGTCCAAGCAACGACAATTTATTTAGTAGTAAGTTATGTCGATCCGGGGGAGTTACATTATCACCATCGACCCGAAACTTTAAAAGAAGTTTACCGTTTGGATGAGAAGTTAATTCCCAGCGAGCAAGATGTGGAAGTTTGCCGAATTCAGTTGGCAGGAGAAGCGGTGGCATTACAGTTGCCCCAAGATGTTTTTACGCCGCAAATCAACGAGTTAGATTTACGATATCGTTCTGGAGTTAAAGCGCGATCGCAAGGTCAAGTTTGGGTTGCAGCTTATCAGGATACCAACCAACTTCAAGGCATTACAACCCAAGAAAATCCTGTTTCTAATTTAGCTTATTTATACCAAGCTTTACCAAGTTTATATCCCGAACTGACAGGGATTAATGATAACCGTTCAACTTTTTTGCAAGCGGACTCTTTGACAGAAATTGCTACTTACGATTTATTGTATTTTACCGCTCCACAAATACAGAGTTTAGATAATTCAGCCCTAGGCTTGTTACAAGAATATCATCAAACTGGGGGGGCGATCGCGATTGAAATTAGCGACGGGAATTATTCTTTAGGAGAAATCCAAAAAGTCAAACAAGACTTAGAAAAAGCGATCGCGTCTGTAGCAATATTAGACGAATTTGCCAATTACGAAGAGTCTTTAAAAAGCGAATTAGACGAAATTGACGGACAATTAAAAATCGCGATTCAGCCTTTATTAGATTGGTGCGATCGCGTCTTCGAGACTCAGCTTACTCCCCTCACTCAACTCAAACAACATCCCCTGCGATCGCAACCTTTTTTATTCTCAGCCCTCCCCACAATTAATAACGAGTCTATCTCAATCTGGTGCGATCGCGGGATTGTTTTAATCCTCGGAAATTTAGCTTCAGCTTGGGGTCTAAATCATCGTACACCCTTGAGCCGCGAACACATCCGAACCGCTCAAGAAATGGGCATTAACTTGTTGCATTTTGCCTGGAAACGCAAACAACTAAATCATTGCAAAGATACAGCTACCCTCAATATTTTGCCTGCTTCCCCACCCCGACTTTCCCGCGAGGATACTGCAACATCTTCTCTATCATTGCCAACAACTCCTACAGCTAACCCGCAACAATCTCAACCTCCAGACACCCTATTCTAATTTAAAAAGATGGCAGAAAATAGTATATTAACCGCAGTCAATCCTACTCAATTAACATTCACCCCTGGAGAAAATTCCGTTAACTTTGAAGTTACTGTTCGCAATGATAGCGATCGCTACGCCAGTTTTCAACTCGATATTATTGCCGATTACGAAAAATCTCCCTCGACTCATGCTTGGTATCGTATTTTCCCGGAAGTGAGTACCAAAAAACCGCCAGGGGCTTCTACTACTTTCTTTATTGAAATTTTTGATACCCCAGTGTCTAGTTTTGTCGGCTTAATGCAACTCAAAGTTAGGGTATCTTCTATAGAATTATCCGATGTTGATACGATTTTACTTCGTCTCACGATTAACGAAGGCAAACTGTTACGTCCTGTGATTGTAGAGTTAAGAGAAAATCAATATCGAGCTTATCCAGGAGATATTTTAAATCTTAATGTTACCGTTTTTAATCCCAATCAACAGGTAGCCAAAGTTCAACTCAAATTACTGGGTTTGAATCCGGTTTGGTTGGAGGTGCAGCAATATCAACTATCCCTCAGACCTAATGAAACCGTAGAACGAGATTTTCCGGTTAAACTCCCCATTCCTATTAATATTAAAGCTAACGAATATTTGTTTAAAGTAGAAGGAATTAATAGCGATCGCTTACCCGGTTATGCGGAAGGAATATTAACGGTTTTACCCAAAGGAATTTTAGACTTTAGTTGCGAACCTCAGCAACAAAAAATCCCCCAACCTCTGTCTTGGCGAAAACGCCAATTCTGGAAGTTTTGGCGAGCAAATCCCGTCATTTATACCCTCGAATTTAGTAACCAAAGTAATGTTACTCAACCCGTCAGTGCTGAAGTTAGCGAAACCCAACAATCTCCCTGTACTTTTACCTTAATTCCTCTCGAAAAGATAGTCGAACCGGGTGAAAGCCAGATTCTTGACTTGGAAGTAAAATGTCCGAGACATTGGCTAGGAACGGCGAAAATAATTCGCAATCAAGTGAATGCGCTTTGGCCTTCGGGAGAAGAATTAAGCATTCGTAACGACAAGCAACTCATCGAATTATTAGTCAAACCTATTGTGCCTTTATGGTTATCTTTAGCAGGATTATTATTATTATTATGGTTAATTTGGGGAGTTTTATTTAATCCTGAAACCCGCCACAAAGAAGCAGTAAACTCTATCCAGTTTAACGGTTTAGGAGAAGATATGGTGAGTGGTTCTAACGACCAAACCATCATTCGTTGGGATACCCACGGCTTTCATCCTTTCATCCCCATTCGACCGAAAGTAGATATTGATAAAACGAATAAAGCAGTCCGAGTAGTACGCTATCGACCTGTTGATAATAATTGGGTAGCTGCGGGTTTAGAAAATGGCGAAATTCAACTTTGGAAACTACTAAGTAAAAATCATACTCCAGCCAAGACTTTTTCTTACGAGCTAGATGACCGAGTTTTAGCCTTAACTTTTAGTCGTAATGCAAATTACTTATTTAGCGGCCATGGTAGCGGTTTAGTGCTTCAGTGGGACTTAATGGAAGTGTTTGCAGATGATAGTAATTCCACTCAAATAGAACCGAGGGTTAAAGACTTAGAATTTGCAATTTACGGTCTTGATTTACTCGGAGAAGAAGGCAATCATTTAGCGATCGCGGGTCGTTATAATAGTTTAGTCGTTTGGGATTGGGTGCGCGATCGCGTCCGCAAAGTAGATTACCAACCCCAAGGCGGTCAACATGATTATATCGAAAGTCTAGATACAGCGTTTTGGACTCCAGGCCGCTTGGTCACGGGGGATAATTCTGGTAACATTACCGTTTGGGATTTGCAAGACTGTTTGGAGGACGAGGAGGGGAGTTGCGGTCGGGTCATCGATCGCTGGTCTGATGGTCATGATAAACTCTCCGTTAGGACTGTGGCTTTGAGTGAAGATGGCTGTTATTTGGTGAGTGGAGGAGACGATGGTAAAGTTAAGCTTTGGTATCTCACCTTAACAGGAGAGCGCATTCCCGGCTTTGAATCCGGTCAAGTCATCACAGAATCTTGGCAAAATCAAAAGGTTTATGGGGTTGATGTGAAAGTGGTCAAAGACCGCATTTTTATCGCGAGTGGAAGCGGTGACACTTGGGTACGATTGGTTAAAAAACAACGACCTCAAAACTTAGGTTGCGATCGCTTTTAAAACTTGAAAATTATAAAGACTGGGGTTCTTTTCTCTCAATCTGATGCTGATTTTGACCGCAATTTTTCAGAATATTACATTGTGTAAAAAAATATTGCTTTTACCTTAAAAGTTCTTTAAGGTTGCCCCGATTGACTATCAAATTTGTTACTGTTTGGTCAAGGAGCGAGCAGTTTTAGCTTAAAAAAAGACTCTCTTGCAACAAAACTGTATCCTTGGCTGATTGTCAAATTCAAATAATGTAAATGTCTAAAGAAAACGTAGCAAAATTGTTCAGGACGGTGCAAATCAACCCAGAATTAAGAGAAACCCTAAACAATGCTCCTAGTATCGAAGAATTTGTTGCGATGGCTCAAGAATATGGCTATCAATTCACAATTGAAGAATGGCAAGAAATGACTCGTTTCCAAGTAGAAGAACTAGAAAGCGAGTTATCAGAGATTCCGGGATTATAAACAGAAGTCGTGTAAACAGCATAAAAATAGCAATTGAGGGTCGCGTTTACCCGATAGTTTACTGTTTTTTTGTTATTGGTTAATCGACAGAATACGGTACTCATCAAGGTTTCCCGTTCTCTTGTAATGATAGTCATAAATTATCAGAAATTATGATTGCCACTCAAGTCGTTTCAATTCTATTAGTTGATGATGACCCCAAGTTTCGGGAAGGCTTACGAACCCTATTTAGCTTTTACAGTCATAGTGGTTCTTGGCGCTACGAAATTGTCGGAGAAGCTGCCACCGTCGATCAAGCGGTTAAACTCGCTCATCAACAACGCCCCTCTCTCGTTGTACTCGATTTAGAGTTACCCCAAAAAGATGGTATTGCCGCCTTACACAAATTGCGAGAATCTTCTCCGTCTGCCAAAGTCTTAGTTTTGTCAGGTCATCATCAAGACGAATGGATATTTCGAGCCATGCAAGCGGGAGCAAAGGGCTATTTGTTCAAAGAACAGTTAGTCAATCAATTGTGTCAAGCAATTACTACAATTATTAACAACGAAATTTATCTAGCACCGGAAGTAACGACCCGATTTTTCCGAATGTTTCATTTTTACAATGGTCGTTCTTTTTCAGAATGTAAATCCTTTTCTCTCACCGAACGGGAACGAGAAGTTCTTTATTGGTTAGTGCAAGGTTTATCCAACGAAGAAATTTCCCAACACTTGTATGTTACTGTTGCTACGGTGAAAGCCCATTTAACCGCAATTTTTGAAAAACTCAAGGTTACTAGCCGCACTCAAGCCATTATCAAAGCCTTAAAATTGGGGTTAGTCTCGGTGAATTTGTCGGCAATGGGTTCTTCTACTTCTTAAACTGGTTTTTTCAACCCAATTGCCCCAAAAACTACTAGGTTTAACATGAGTAATCATCTCGCGATCGCGACGGTTACGGCCACTTTACAACGCACATTACAAGCCGCAGTCCAAGCCGATGTGTATGGCGCGAGAGTAACGACGATGCAACCTGCTAATTTGAATAATAGTCCGTCAGAATTGGGGGTAAATCTCTTTCTATACCAAGTTTCCTTCAACTCAGCCCTCCACAATCTCGATGCGACTCCCTTTCGTTCGCGGGGAACTCCGAGCAAGCGTCAAGCAGCCCTAGATTTATACTACTTGCTCAGTTTTTATGGGGATGACTCTCGCTTAGAACCCCAGCGACTTTTGGGGAGTACCGTCCAAACTCTCAACGATTTGCGGGTAATTTCTGCCGACACAATCCAAAGAACCTTAGCCGATTCTAGCTTTGAATTTCTCACGGATTCTAACCTGGGCGAACAAGTCAAACAACTGAACATCCTCCCCATCGACCTCAGTTTAGAAAACTTGTCGCAAGCTTGGTCTACCTTTTTTCAAACCCCTTATATGCTGTCGGTGGTGTACAAAGTTTTGGTCGTCCTCGTCGAAGGCAAAGAACCCTGGAAACGGGCTTTACCCGTGCGGGGGCGCAATCTCGGTGGTATTGTTCCCTTTCCCAATCAACCGAAAATCGAGCAAGTTACGGCAGTGGGCGATCGCTTTGAGCCAATCTTAGAAAATAGTACCCTACAAATTCAAGGCCGCAACCTCGACAGCGATAGAACCAGAATCCGTATTGGCAATACCGAAGCCACCCCCACCAAAGTCGAAAACAACCAACTGCAAATTCCCCTAACCGCCTTTCCTCCCGCAGCCCTCCAAGCCGGAGTCCAAAGCCTGCAAGTCATTCACCAAATCCCCACAGGTATTGCCACCGAAAACGGCAACAATCGCGCTTCTATCGCCACGCAACCCCCCCAATATCGCGAAGTCGAGTCAAACGTCGCCCCCTTCGTTTTATGCCCCACCATCGCCCAAATAGAGGTCGCTGAGGTCGAGCAGAACTTAGACGACTCCCTCACGGCGACAGTTACCGTCCAACTGAGTCTCACCGTCGGGGCAAAACAGCGAGTCCTGCTTGCCCTGAATCAATGGTCAACCGAGGATTTGAGCGATCCTGCCGCTTATCTACTCGATACCCCCAAACGGGATGCAGACACCAGAGAGTTAACCATTCCTATCGAACGCATTCAACCGGGGGAATATTTAGCGAGAATTAGTATTGATGGGGCAGAAAGTCAACTGGAAATCGATCGCGATCGCGACAGCCCGACTTTTGAGTGGTTTATCGGCCCGAAAATCACCATTACTTAAGGAAAATCATTATGGACGAAGAAACCCGCCGTCAAGAACTAGAACAAGAAATCGACGCGATCGGCTTTAATCGCTTAAATCAGTTAGGAAACGAGGCCGTTGCTCAAAAACTCATCCTCGGTCACGGTCATCACGGCGGCAAATACGAAATCCTGCGCCGAGACGAAGTGCTACTCCTCACCCCCGCAGAAGCGCAAGCTTATCTCGAAGACTTGCTCAAGAATTAAGGGGAAAGAGTGGGGAGAGGGGGAGGAGTGGGAGG
>JAWQFT010000120.1:0-16115 GCA_035968055.1 Jaaginema sp. PMC 1080.18
AAGTTTTAGCCGCCTAACCCACCCTACGATAAAGCCTCATTTTAGCTGTGTCACGACAGTAGGGTGCGTTAGCAGGCAAAAAATACGATTAAAAACGGTTTAACCTAACTCTCTGCGTAACGCACCAACCCGATTGTTCACACCTTAAATCGGCGAACAAACCCCCTCCAAAATAAACCAATGAACCGTCGAAATACTCTAATCTTGTGATGATAAAATAAGTAAACCAGAGAATTGAGATTGGCGATATTTTGGTATTGGTTTTGGTGCGTTACGGCGGATTTTAAAATACTCTATTATTCTCAAATTGTAGATGATTTTAAGCAAGTGATACAACAAGATTTTCAGAAAAGTCCTGTAAACTTAAATATTGCAGATTCATCTTCGCCAGTAATTAACCAATGGATATGGAACGAGCAGGCAAACTCCCTGTTATATCCCGTATGGATAGCTGTAATGGGAGGGGAGATGGCTGGATATCAAGAGAATGGTAGTGTGCGTGAGATTTTTTATGTAAGCCTTACTCTCTTTCCTTTTGATATGAATACGAAAAAGCGTTTGTGTTTGACAACAGGTGAAAACGTCCTTGAGTTTCTTTTTGAAAGAAAACCAGATAACAGTGGGAGTTGGCGTAGCTTAGGATGGTGTATGGATGAATACGGGGAATGGGAAGATATTGAATGGGAATAGAATAACTGATGAGTTAAGAAAATGAACTAATATTACTTCTGGAAATGTAAGCTTTGACTATAGTTTTTATGACTTGGCTAGAACTAAGTTACAAGATAAAAACGATTCTCTTAACCCCAAACCCGACGCATATTTAAAACAAAACCGGGTAAAACATCTTCCCCCGATAACTCAATGGGATTGGACAATACTTCGACTTCTAAACCTACTTTGTAAACAGCTACAGTGCGATTTTTTGGGTCAATTAACCAACCCAATTTCGCACGATTCTCCATATATTCTTGCATTTTTTCTTGTAAGGATTTAAGACTATCGGAAGCCGAACGTAATTCGACCACAAAATCGGGGCAAATATTCGCAAATGTTCCTTTTTGTTCGTCGGTTATTGCGTCCCATCTTTCTTGACTAATCCACGACGCATCAGGAGAACGAATTGCATTGTTGGGTAAAATAAAAGCAGTGGAAGAATCAAAAACTCTCCCCAATTCCTCGTTTTTTTCTTCCCAGCGATCTAACTGTCCGGTGATGCGGCTATTGCGATTTCCAGTTTCCCATCCGGTGGGGGGATTCACTATTAACTCTCCTTGGGCTGTTCTTTCGAGTTGTAATTCGCGATTGCAGGCTGCTAGGATTTCAAATTGTTCTGGGGTAACGTGGAGTTTTAAACTTCGGGGTAAATTGAGTGATAATATTTCGGTTTCTGGTTTGGTTGGGGTTTGTACCATGACGACTTTTAATTTCCAGAAATTGTCTGTTTAAATGTTAGCGCGATCGCGTGAATTATAGTTGCAATTTTCTTAACCCCAAACCCGACGCATATTTAAAACAAAACCGGGTAAAACATCTTCCCCCGATAACTCAATGGGATTGGACAATACTTCGACTTCTAAACCTACTTTGTAAACAGCTACAGTGCGATTTTGCGGGTCAATTAACCAACCCAATCTCGCACCATTCTCCATATATTCTTGCATTTTTTCTTGTAAGGATTTGAGACTATCGGAAGCAGAACGTAATTCGACCACAAAATCTGGGCAAATTTGCGGAAATGTACCTTTTTGTTCTACCGTTAGGGGATTCCAACGTTCTTGACTAATCCAGCAAGCATCTGGGGAACGATTTGCACCGTTGGGTAAAATAAAGCCTGTATTACAATCAAAGGCTTCTCCCTGTTGATAATCTTCGTACCAGCGATACAGTTGTCCGATAATGCTAAAGTTCCGTTTTCCAGTTTCCCATCCGGTGGGGGGATTCACTATTAACTCTCCTTGGGCTGTTCTTTCGAGTTGTAATTCGCGATTGCAGGCTGCTAGGATTTCAAATTGTTCTGGGGTAACGTGGAGTTTTAAACTTCGGGGTAAATTGAGTGATAATATTTCGGTTTCTGGTTTGGTTGGGGTTTGTACCATGACGACTTTTAATTTCCAGAAATTGTCTGTTTAAATGTTAGCGCGATCGCGTTTTTTAAATAAACCCTCACCCCAACCCAGGGGAGAGGGGCTTATACACAAATCGAAACTATAGCCAGGCGATCGCGAATCCCAAACTGCCTGACAAAACTGAGATTTAAGTTTGAAATTATAGCAAGTTAAGTTAGAATCGAGTAAGATTTATCCAAAAACTGAATTATGGCGGAATATCAATACGAAAGCGTCATTTTTGTAGCAGGAGGCGCAGGATTTGGGGCGAGTATTGCGACTACGGTAGGCAATATGGGCATTGTGGGCGGTTTTGGTAGTGCAAGCTTGGGTTTAGGGGCGTTATCAGGGGTGGGTGCTATGACAGGAATGGCAGCTTATGGGGCGGTAGAGGCGATCGCGTTGGGGGATAAAACCGCGATCGCAGCGATGGGTTTGGGCGCGATCGGTGGGGCGGGTTTATCTGCGAGTGTTGGCGGCATGGGTTTGGGTGTTGGGGGAACTGCGATCGGGATAGGAATGGGATCGATGGCAATGATGGGGGGTATTGTGAGCTTGGGCTTGTACGAAATGGCTCGTATAATAGATAAAACTGGTGTAAAAGAGTCTCCCGGTCAAGTTTTTGCTCGTATGTCGGATAAAATTTTCTATGAAGAAGCTTATACGGAAGCACTTTTAGAAGTGGCGATGCTATCTCTTGAGAATAAAGCGTTAGCTGAGGCTTGGTGGCAGTCTAAAATCATTGTGTATGAGATTGAGGAAGAATTACAAGGGTTGAAGCAACAAGTTTCTGCTCAATCAGCAACTATCCCTGAAAACCCTCCCAATCCAGCCACAGAAATCGAATGGGTAGAAGTACGAGAGTTACAAATTTGGCAGTGCGATCGCGTCCTTAAACAGCATTTTGCACCAATTCAATCTCTAGCTTTTCACCCCAATAAGCCAATTATTGCGAGTGCTGGCGATGATAAAACCATTAACCTTTGGGATTTAAACACGAATAAACTAATTTACAGTTTTTTTGGCCATACACGCCCTGTTTATGCCCTCGCTTTTCATCCTTCAGGCAATACTCTCATTGCTGGAGATTTCAACAATCAAATTACAAGCTGGAATCTCAAAACCCGCTTTTACCGCAACTTTGAAAACCATCATCGTACCAGTCACGACGGTTTAGTTTATACTGTGGCTTGTAACCAAAATTACCTTGTCAGTGGCAGTGCCGACAAAACCCTACGACTTTGGCATCCTGTGACAGGAAAACTCATCAAAACAATTCCAGCCCACGAAGGGATAGTTTGTGCCGCGATACTGCATCCTGACGGTAGCACAGGGATTACTAGCGGGAGCGATCGCGTTATCAAAATCTGGGATTTAAACCAAGGTAAATTATTACGCCAACTGGGAAAACATAACAACTGGGTAACAGAAATTGCCCTCACTCCCGATGGTGAAACTCTGATTAGTTGTAGCAGCGATCGTACAATCAAAATTTGGCATTTTCCGACAGGAGAATTGCAGCATAATTTAACTCATCATACTGCCCCCATTTGGTCAGTTGCTATTCATCCGAGTGGTTTATTTTTCGCCAGCGCAAGTTTAGACAATACCGTTAAAATTTGGCGTTTACCGGATGGGAAACTATTACAAACTCTTGATGGATTACCGCCTCTTGATTTCAGTCCTGATGGACAATTTTTAATCACCACCGGAAAAGGAAATATTCTCAAAATTTGGCAACAAACCCATCTCACCAACGCCGAAGATATTTTGCAGTTTCAGCCGTGGTGGGAAGTTTTAAAAGTTACTCCTAATGCGACTTTTAAGGAAGTAAAAGCGGCTTATCGCTATCTCGTTAAACAATATCATCCAGATATCAATTCGACACCCCAAGCGAAAACCCGAATGCAGATGATTAATCAAGCCTATCGTGAGTTTCAGAGTCATTAGGGCTTGCTGAAAAAAGCGCCAAACTAGACAGTAAGGGAAACCAAGTGCTAGATAGTCTCAAATTAAATGTCCGCAGAATAGGAAATACGAGGCATTTTTTAGCCAACTTTAACCAAAAGCGACTTGATTTTGCGACTCCACAAACTGACGCAACCGCAACAAGGTGAAAGTTTGACCTAAACTCAAAGGTAAAAGAGAAATCCCCTCTAAACGGGACTGTACCCAACCGTCTCCCCAATACCATTCGTGATAGCCATCTATGCCTTCGCTGAGGATGAAACGCAGAGATTGTTCGTTAGCAATTTCGACGTGGTGGGCGATCGCGATTGGCCCGATCCAACTCTTAAAGGATAGTTCAGGAACGAGCTTTTCGGGTAAGCCGTTTTCAAAGCGTTGGGGAAACAACCACTGACGCAACTGAGAAGTCCGCAATAAACTATCCCCTAGAATTTGCGCGGAAGCTTCGACTTCAATACGGAGATGACTTTGTTGAAATTGACCGAACATGATGGTTTCAATAAAAAATCAAAAATACTGCTTTTACCTTAACGCGATTAGCGAATTACGCCCTGTTCGACGGAACGAACCCCACTCCCCCCAAAAGGTTCGGGAGAACCGATAAAGTTAAAGTCGCTGATACGAACGCTAAAGGAAGCCAAACCGAGGACGGGGTTGTAGCGGATGGAGATGTTGTGAGTTCGACGGCTGTATTCGAGGATGTAATCGGTGGAAATGGCTTGTCCGGTGTTCAAATTCAGGCTGCTTTGGAAGCCAATCCGAAACGGCCCGTAAATTTGCTGAGTGAGTCCGTAGGAGAGGGTACGGGTATCGGCAAAGCGGTCAAAAAGAAAGGGAGAAAGCCCCCCTCGTAGCCCTTGGGAGTAAGTCAGGTTAAATCCCGTATAATCGAGCCAATCGCGGGAGAAATGACCGAATTGCCCTTGTACTCCTAAACTTCCGGTGACAGAGGGTTGAGTATCACCGCTACTGTAGTAACTGTAAACACCTGTGAGTCCGGTAGAAAGGGACACATAGGGAACGACAGGACGCGGGGTGTAGCGCAAGCCTTCTTCGGGGGTTGCGCTTAGGGCTTCCCCTGTCCAGAGGGTAAAACCCCGCGAGAGAAAGGCTGCTCCTTGATAACGGGTGAGAGTAATGCGATTATTATCTCTTGGGAGGGGAGGCAACAAGTCTGCGCGATCGGTATCGGCGTTGATGACTTGGACTCCGGTTTGGTAGGAGAAGTTTATGCCAGTATTCCCGATTGGAATATTGGGGGAAGTGAGTACCAAACCCAAGTTACTCTGTACCGTTTGGAAGCCGAGAGAACCGTTAAAAAGGCGATCGCGATAGTTGGCATCAAAGGTAAGATTATGAGGGTTAGGCAGTCCCCACAAATCCACTTTTTGATTCAATTGGGCGCTACCGCGAAAGCGAGTTTCGACCTTCGCGAAATCAAAGCTGGTGAGTTCGGCGCTGGACGTAAAAGTGGTGCGATCGCTCAAGCGGGCATTCAAACCCCCGCGCACCCCAAAAGAGTCGGGAGAGAAGCCTTCCCCGTCCAATAACGAACGCTGGACGAAATATTGGGGAATGACGAAGAAGCGGACTTTCTCGTTATTGACAATATCGAAGCTGCGTTCGATAAAAAGTCCCCCCCGTTCGTCGTCGTCAAAGCCAATGGCAAATAAGCCGGAACCGCCGCGATCTGGACCAAAAACGTAGCGACGGGGGAAAACTGGAACAGACAGCCCTTGATCGAAAACTAAACGGGTGTTGGTGGTGACTAATTCGCTGGTTTCCGGGCCAATACTGCGAATAGTGGCGGTATCGGCGCGAATTTCGAGTTCTGGGGGGGAAAACGGGTCATTGGTGAGGCGGACATTCGTTCCCACCCATTCATCCCCTTCAAACTCCACCTTCTCGGCTTCGTAGCGTTGATTGTTAACTTGTCCGGTAACACCACTGCTGGGGAAAGGGTTATTACCGACATTGCCCACACCCCCCACATTAATACTAATGCCTTCGTCCGCCGTGACGTTTTGAATCGGTTGGCCGGCTAAAAGGCGATCGCTCAACGGTCTTGCTAATACTGTACCGCCTATGGGGGGAGGAGTGGGGGCTGTATCCCGGCCAAAAGTATCTTGATCTAATACGCCCCTAGCATTGTAGAATGTACCCCGATCCTGGACAAAAAAGTATTCCAGGCGATCGCCCCTGGTGAGTTGATCTCCACGACGCAAAGCCACCTCATCCTCAGCTACCAGCAAGCGGTTTTCCAAGTTCACTCGCACCCTATCTGCCGTCAGAACCCCCCGCGACAACCGAACCACCGCATTACCCCTCGCAGTCACAATTTGGCGGTTCTGGTCGAATTCTTGGCGGTCTGAGGTAATCTCAATCACATCATCCGGGGACACTTGCAACGAAGGGACAGGATTAGGATTGGGGAGGTTTTCGGCTGCGAATTCCTCTCCCTCGGTATCTACCTCAAATTCTTGGGTTTCTCCCCCTCTTTCCTGCATGATAATCCGCTTGGAATTGGGCGCAACCGGGATTTCTGCGTCGGTATGGGGTTCTAGGGTTTCAGGAAAACCAATTTCGGGTTCTGGGGGCGCAATTTGCTCGATCGTGTCGGGAATTGAGGGCAATTGAGCCTGATGCGAGTCTTGAGGAGACGAGATTGCCTCATTTACCGTTTCTGGCTGTCTGGGGGGATCGTCAGCTTGAAAATCAGGAGCAGAGTATTCTGGGGGAATGGGTTCAGCCGTCACTGTTACTTCGTTGCTGAATTCCCAGTTTCCAGTTTCCCTTATTTCTGAAGGGAAAGGGCGATCGACGATCGCAGTCTCAACCATAACAGGTAAGTTAGGCGGCGGCACTGGCACAGACATCAATTTGCTAAGTCTTGAAGGGTAAACATCAGGGTTGCTCCGAAGCCTTACTTTACACTGTTCTTTGCCAATCGATCTAGGAATTTCTGACATTTTTTGGGGTGAGTTAACCTCACCCCAGCCACAAGATTCGCAACCAAGCGCGATTGAGTCTTGATTATTCTAAATCGCGACGTTTGGGGTTACGAGAGGGATCGCTCGACAGAAAGCCAAACACAAATAAGCTGATAAAGAAAGCCACAACGATGTAAACAATGATTTTTAGGGTTACCATGTTTCTCCCAATCAAGATTTAAAGGATTAAACCAAATTCCGACCATCACTCTTAAGATTAGGATGGAGAATGATTTTTAATTGCCTTCTTATCATACCGAACTGGGGCGATCTTTTGGCTGTCACAGCAACGGAGAAACTCATCTAAGTTCAATTAGTTAGGGGTGACGCGGCAATTGGGATTGATGTTCCAAATCGCGCCTTTGCTGAGTTGTTCGTCTTCTGCTGCCTTAAATCGGGACAAAATTGGGTTAACCGATTCCCAAGACTTGCCTTTGTTGCCACACCATCAAGCTGCCACTGATTAAAACAAAAGTCAAAACCAATTGCCGAAACTGTTGTTCGCTAATTTTTTCTAAGGCAATTTGACCGAGCCAATTTCCGGGTAAAGCGGCGATCCCAATGACAAAGCCGTAAAATAAATAAGGCCAAGTCAATGAGCCAAAAACGGCATAAGCTGCAATTTTGACCCAGTGAACCACCATCACATGAATTGATTTGGTTGCGATTAATTCTTCTTTCACCAAACCATAATTAAGGTAAAGCGGATTTAAAAGCGGGCCGGAACTACCGATTAAACCTGATAGCAAAGCATAAGCCAATCCTGCGGGTAAAAAGTACCAGGCTGCTACTGGAAAACTGCGCTGCTGTTGATTTGTACCATAGCCTAACACCGACAGGATCAAGAATAAACCCAGGAGTAAGGTTAACCCTTCAATTTCAGTACGGCTTAATAAAAATGCCCCAGCGATCGCGCCAATTATAGCCCCCGGAAGATACCACCACATTAGTTTCCAGTTAATGTATCGCCAATACATCCAGATGCGCTGACCATTACCAAATAGCATTCCTGTGGTAATCACGGGAGGAACGGCATTTGTCCCCAAAAATACCCCAATTGCTGGAATTAAAACGAGCGGACTCCCCCCTCCGGCTAAACTACTGATAAACCAGCCCACGGTACTCGCGAGACTCAACCAGAGAATTTCCACGCTGCTTTCCTTTGCCTTTACATTTGTTAATCCTTTTTTAATTATGACGCGATCGCACCTTGTTGAGAACGAACACATCGGTCAAGTTGAGGCGATATCTTGAACGAAAAACGCTATAATTGCGGGGGGTTCGGAAAATAGCTGAAATGCTGATGCTTCCGTAGACTCCTAAACCTCAGTTCACAATAAAGCAATAAGCGAGCGTAGCAAATGTCGCAACAATCAGGTGTTGTCAAGTTTTTTAACGAAACCAAGGGTTTTGGATTTATCAAACCAGACGACGGTAGCAAAGATGTTTTTGTTCATGTCAGTGCTTTAGGCGGTTTACAGTCGTTACCCAACGACCAACGGGTTGTTTTTGATGTGGAAGAAGGTCGTCGAGGGCCTCAAGCGATTAACGTACAAGTTGAGGATTGAAGCCTCGACGCGATAAACCTCGCTTCTTTCAAATCAAACCTGCCTAACGCTGCCAAAACCAGCGACGCTGAAAACGGCTAACAGGCTGGGTTTGGGCGCTATCCTGTAACCTTTGCCAACCCTGGATAATTGCCTGTAAATCTTGAGGCAAATCGCCAGCGCTGAAGTCTACAAAGCGAGTCATGCCGTCTTGACTGTAAAGGGTAACGGCGATCGTATCGGCTGCACCTGCGGGGGGTGGGAAGTTAAGGCGATCGTATTGAGAGAAGTTATGAGCGCGTAAAAGGCGGCGGAAATCGCGGATTTGGTTGTCCGAAACCCACTGAATTGACGAACGGTTGCTTTGTCGCTGTTCGAGTTTACCGTCTTCCCAGAGAATAATATCGGTGGTAGACCCTGTAATGCCGCCAGAATAGGTAGCGCGAAACACCATATTTTCTGAGAAGAGGGATTCTTCGCTATCGGGTATAGGAATTGTTCCCGTAGTGTTGGTTTGAACGGTACTGGCTCCGGCATTAAAGCGGATGTCAGAACCGTCGCGATCGCTATGATACACCAAGCGTTGATTCTCGCCTTCTACCACGATTTGCCACCCTTGTATGGCGATTTTGGTGCAGGGGGTGTTGGGGGTGGGATAGATGCCGAGACAGCCATCCCAAGTGCGGGAGAAGGCGTTGGTAATTGCTAGTTGGTTGCGGGGGATATCAAATTCGCGCGAGGCGGTGTTGAGAATCGTCGCTTGTAGCAGTTCGGGTAAGATATCCCGACCGTTTTCTAGGAAAATGGTGTTACCGTCGTTATCGGTACGGAAAATTAGACGTTCTGACCCACTTTCGACCGTAACCTGCCAACCGGGAACTAAGGCCATGGTACAACCGCGATCGGGAAATTGAATACCCAGGCAACCATTCGGCCAGGTTTGTTTTTGGGCTGAAACAATCTCAACAGCAGAGTTTCCGGTGAGTTGAGTCGCTTGATATTTTATCGCCTGGGCAAGTTCGTTGGGGAGGTTAGAATTACCGCGATTGTCGTCAGGGAGAATGCTGATTTGTTCGTTGAGGCGAATATCTGAGCCGTCGGCGTTGGTATGATACACCAAGCGAGCATTATTGGTGGCAAAGACGACTTCCCAACCTGGAATCGCACCTCGCAGACAACTGTCAGCAGGGCCTCCCAAACCAAGACAGCTATCCCAATTGCGCGAGATAACTTGAGTAATTTGGATTTGGTTGCGCGGGATATCTAAGATTTGGGCGGCTTCGCGTAAAACGGCATTGCGGAGAGCGTTGGGGAAGTCATGGCGTTCTGGAATATAGCTGGCTTGCTCGTTAAAGCGAATATATGAGCCGTCAGGATGGCTATGATAAACCATTCGGGCGTTATTGGCTTCTAAAACGACTTGCCAGCCTTGCAAGGCGACTTCGTTACAAAGGGTATCGGGTTCGACAATTCCTAAGCAGCCATTCCAGGTGTGAGAAAAGGCTTGGGTAACTTGGATTTGGTTGCGTGGGATGTTGAATTGCTCGGAGGCTTGTTTAATAACGGCGTTGCGGATATTGTTGGGGAGGACAGCGAGGCCATTTTCGAGGTAAACAGTTCTGCCCTCTCTGTCTGTGCGGTAAACTAAGGTCTTTTCTCGGCTTTTGACGGTGACTAACCAACCGGAAATGAAGGCTTCGGTACAGCTCATATCGGGAAATTCTAAGCCCAAGCATCCATTATTCCAAGTTTTTGACTCAGAAGCGGCAATTGTCAGCGAGGCAACAGGTTCGCCTAGCAGCAGTGCAGCTTGTTCTTTAACGGCATCAGCAGTACGTTCGGGTAAACCGCCTTCTGTGGTGGTGGGGGCTTCGGGATTTGATGAAATTTGTTGGAGTTCTGCTTGGGTGTCTTCATTCCAAGGACGAGTCGAACCAAATGCCCCATCATACACGGCTTGCCACGTTCCATTTTCTCCCGGTTCGGCAAAAAAGAGGTATTGCTGACCCGGTTCGGTAATAAAATCAGAGCAGGAATGAGTGTTAAAACCAGAGACAACAACGGTATTGTCGCCTTGACCTTGGAAATATTGGTCAATTTGAACGGTTACTGTATCGTCGTTAATTGCCGTTACCGTCCCGGTGAAGACGTAAGAAGCGCTGCTCATTCGTTGAGAGAGGGGGGCAGGACGCGCATCTGGAGCGGGGCTACAGGCTGAAACAGGAGACGCGATCGCGATCCCCATTGCTACAATGAGAGGAGAGAGCGCGATCGCCCACCGAGAATTTTTACCGTCAAAAAGTTTAGAATTTGTCATAAATGTAACAGAAACAAATAGCATTTTATGGCATTGCTTCTTTGACGCAATTGTGCAGTTTTAAGTTTCTGAGGCGGTTTGATAATTACCAAACAATACCCCGTAACCCGGAATCTCTACGGTATTGCCATATTTGCAATTGACAAAATCCGCTTCATCTGCTTCGACACAATGGGGAATTTGCGACAAGTCAATATATTGGCTAAAACCCTGTAATTGCCACGAATAGGTAAATTATTCTCAATAACTGCTTACTTGGAATGGCATTCGTGAAAATCGGATAAGTTCCAATTGACATTATCTAATTTACAGTTTTCTAAATTCGCGCCAATTACCTTGGCTTTGCGTAAATTTGCTCCGGTTAAATCGGCATTTTCTAAATCGGCAGTGACTAACTTTGCTCCTTCTAAATTCGCGTTTTTAAGATTAGCGCCCCGCAGATTAGCGCCGATTAAATTAATGCCGGGTAACTGAGCTTGGGGAAGCTGAATTGCTGCTAAATTAGCATAACAAAAGTTGCGATCGCCTTGGGCATAACGAGATAATAATTCCCCGGTATCCGTAACGGTAATTTCGCGCTGGGGGGGATTTTGGTAGGAGAAAGTAAACTTATCTCGACAGTGTAAAACTTGTCGCAATTCCGCATACAAGGGATAAGCTCCAATGCCACTAATATTAACCCATCCCCTGGCGCGAGTTAAGCCTACCAATAATTGATTGCGTAAATGAAGATTGCTTTCGGCTTGGGCAAGATAATCTAAACCGACTAAATAAACCATATCGGCTTCGTGACCTTTAGCGCGGTGAATGCGAGAAATGGTAATGGCACCTTCACACCAAAATCGATTGGGATGATAGTTAGTTTTGTCAATTTGAATTAAGTTATAATCTGCCGTACCCGGAATATAAATTTCAATACCTTGCTGTATAAGAAAATTAGCGACTTGGGTTTCTAATTTCTTGGATTCGTAATGAGAACCCAAGATAATAACTAATATTTCGCGACTGGGACGCAAGCCATCGTAACGTAAATTTTGGATGATATTTTGAGCCAAATTAGATAACTCTTGGTGTCTCGAAGCAAAAACTTGAAACTGAAGATAATCTTGCCCCCACAGTTGCTCAATAGGGTGAGGAGAATGGCTTAAAGGGCGCTGAATTGTAACCGTTTGACCCGGCAAAAATTGACCCTGGGGCTGCGTTTCGTAACCCCAGGCTTGCCATTCTTGGGAGTGAGTCAGTCCGGTTAACATCCGGTGAGGGCGTAACAATCCTAGGGCGATCGCGTGGGCAGCCGTTAAAATAGCATGGGGAGTACGGTAACATCGATCTAAAATTTCGGTTTTGGCAATACCATTGCGATACTCACCGCTTACCAAATGTCCCAAATCATCCCCAAACAACTCTCTAGCAGAGGGAATGGCTAGACTTTGCAAACTTTGGGCTTCATCATAAGCCCAAATTAACCGACGCTGCGATGGATGGGCTGGGTCAGCCGGACGCAAGGCTTGGTAAGCTAACCAGTAGAAGGGCTGTTTGCCTTCATATTTGCAAGTATCCACAACCAAATCTTGACCTTCATCGATGAGGATGGCATCAAAAAGGGGCGGAATGGCAGCTTTTTGGAGTAAATCGCAGCAAGCCTCGGCTAAACTTTCGTGGGGCTGAGAACTAGGGGTTTGGTTGGCAGTTAGGGGGTCAATCCCGGCTTCACGACAGATTAAGCTATAAAATCCCGGTTTACGTTTGCCTCCCCAAGCGTGCAAAACGCGCAAGTTACGATTTTTGGGGTTGTAACTGACTTGGTTTTGGCTGAAGTGACGCAACCAAGAGTCTAGTTGGGCGGTAATAATCGGATAAAGGCTGCGAGAGAAGAAAACTAAAGCAATTTGCCATTGGGGATACTTGAGGTGCATCAGCGCCGCTTTTTGGCATAATACCACGGTTTTTCCCGACCCAGCGATGCCCCGGATTCGTTGCGGTCCGGGGGGAATTTGTTTGGCAATGCGGTCTTGGTGAGTATCGAGGAGGGAAAGGCGATCGCGTATTTGGTGTAAAATTTGGCCGCGGGTGCGATCGCGAGTGTAGACTGGATGGTTAGTTTGCCGATACAAAGCCGTCCCCCCAATCACCGCTAGGAGTAACTCCCATTCCCCAGATTCCAGGGGTTTTCCCGGTGTGAGGATTGGAGTTGCCAACACAATCTCACTCAGCTTATCCGGCGTTTCCAAGTCATCCGCAAACAGTAGGGGAGGAGAAGTCGGAAGTCGGTCAAAACCCTTACTCTGCCACTGCTTACGAGTAATATAGGGTAAAGCAATCAACCCTCGTCCGGCTACTCGGCCTTGCAAAACAGGTTCGCGATCGCTATATTGCAATAAAGCAAAAAGCTGGCGTTCGGCTTGTTGATAAGGATTGCCCGTCTCGGTAAAATATTGCTGATACTGCCACAAATGCCCCGATATCCCCTGGATTTGCTCAATTTTGATGGATTTGACCTCCACAACAATAACCCCGCCTTCTTGGTCAAGGATGAGAATATCCGGTTCTTTGCGAAAATCTCCCTGAGTCGAAAAAATCGGGTAACGCCAATAACCCAAACAGATACGCTGGGCAAAAGCCTGAGTCAGGGCTGCCCAAACTTTTTGTTCTCCCGCTTCTCCAGCAAGGCCGAAAGGTTCTGTAGCGATAAAAACAGACTTTTGCATTGAGCGAGGGAACGTTTTTCCGATGATTAACTGGTTGTTGGTTGTTGGTTGTTGGTTGTTCGTCACAATCTGATGACTGATGACTGATGACTGTTGACTGTTAACTGAAAAGCCCCCTCCCCCCGATTGCCGATTGCCGATTGCCGACTGCCCAAAACTACTGCCCACTGCCTAAGACCTACTGCCCAAATCCCTCCGTCAGTGTAACCCACGAAGATCACTCCAACAAACCCGTCGGCAAACCATCAATACTACTTTGATTTTTCCGTTTTTGGTAAGCCTTTATGCCTTCTTCTCCCTGCTGAGTCGCAAAATCCAGAAGTGTCTCCCGTTTACTTTGATAATCGTACAACGGCACACCAAAACCACAAGAAGTCTGCACCGACTCAATCTCCAACACCACAATTTGCCGCATCCCTGGTATCGCTTCAAAATGCGTCAAAAGTTCCTCCCACTGAGGCTGCGAAGATTGTACCGTGTATCCCCGACCGTAAAGGCGCAAAATCAACGGCTTTTCCGTAAAACTGCAAAACATCAGCGTCATACGCCCATTTTCCCTCAAATGCGCCGCCGTCTCATTACCACTCCCCGTCAAATCCAGATAAGCCACTGTCTGGGGATTCAAACAGCGCCAGGTATCCAGTCCCTTGGGAGACAAATTAATGCGACCCGAAACCGGGGCTGTAGCGGTAAAAAACAGGTGTTGCTGCTGGATAAATGCCGTTAACTCAGGGGTGAGTTGGTCGTAAAACTTAGCCATTTGCTCATTTTGTCCGGGTGATTGTCGAGAAAAACCCTATCTACGCCTTTCGACAGAAGTTTTCTTCAGTGTATATACCTTAAGACAAAACAACGACCATAAATCCTTTGACTTTGCATTCATCGACACCTCGTCAAACAAGAATATAGGCATATACTACTACAAACCCATTTACACCTTCTGCGATTCCTTATGGACTTTTTTTCTGATACTGTAGCCTTATCGCGATCGCAATTCGCCCTCACAGCAATATTCCATATGCTTTGGCCCGTCCTCACCACCGGACTCGGCATTTATCTCGTCATCGTCGAAGGCGTATGGCTGAAAACCCGCAATCCCGATTACTACTACCACGCCCGCTTTTGGTCAAAACTCTACGTCCTCAACTTCGGCATCGGAGTCGCCAGTGGTATCCCTATGGAATTTCAATTCGGCACTAACTGGGCCCCCTTTTCCGAAGCCGTAGGTAACTTCTTCGGTAGCATCATCGGCTTTGAAGCAGCCTGGGCATTTATGCTCGAAGCCGCCTTTCTGGGCATCATGATTTTTGGTTGGGAACGAGTCAACCCTATCATCCACTTCATCTCAACCATCCTAGTCGCTTTCGGGGCAAACCTCTCCACCTTCTGGATTCTCACCGCCAACTCCTGGATGCAAACCCCCGCAGGTGGCGAATTAGTCGATGGTAAATTCATCGTCAACGACTACTTCCAAGCCATCTTCAACCCCTTTATGGCCGTCAGCGTCTCCCATATGTTCCTCGCCACCCTAGAAACCTCCCTCTTTGTCATTGGGGGCATTAGCGCCTGGTACATCCTCAAAAATCGCCAACCCGCCTTCTTCAGCAAAGCCTTCAAAATCGCCCTCGCTACCGCCATTGTTGTCGCCCCCCTGCAAATCTACGTCGGCCACCTTAGCGGCGAACAAGTCCACGACAAACAACCCACCAAACTCGCCGCGATGGAAGCCCAATGGGAAACTATCCCCGCAGGTCAAGCTGCCCCTTGGAGTGTCCTCGCTATCCCCAACGAAAAAGCCGAGAAAAACGACTGGGAAATCGCCATCCCTAATGCCCTCGGCTATATCCTCGAACTCAAACCCAAACTCAGCGCCCCCGTCGAAGGGCTAAAAACCTACTCACCCGAAGACCGTCCGCACCTGATTGGCTTGATTTACTACGCCTTCCGCGCCATGATTGCCATTGGTTTCTTCTTCGCCGGTTTAATGTTTCTGACCGCGATTCAGTGGTTACGGGGCAAATTATCCCCAGAACTCATCGCAAAACAAAGCTGGCTAATGATAGCTTGGATTTGCGCCGCCCCCCTCGGTTATATCGCCGTCGAATCTGGCTGGATTGTGCGCTGTGTAGGACGACAACCCTGGATTGTCTACGGTCAAATTCGCACCGCCGACGCAGTTTCAAGCCTCCCTCCCGGTAATGTTTTAACTTCTCTCACGGGTTTTGCAGTCACCTACACCTTACTGTTTATCGCCGCCCTGTACTTCGGCAGTCGCATTATTCGTCGCGGCCCCCGTTTGGATTTACCCCTTCCTGGCAGTCCTGAAAACAAACCCGCCGTGGAAACTCGACCCGGCGAATTTGTCCCCGATGAACGTCCAGTGGAAGCACAGCAGTAATCAGCTTTTTCAGTTAACAGTCAACAGCGACTAAGGGGCAGTCGGCAATCGGCAGTCGGCAGTCGGGGGGGAGTGGGGA
>JAWQFT010000121.1:0-9279 GCA_035968055.1 Jaaginema sp. PMC 1080.18
ATAGGATTCTTGTATCTATTTTTAGTTAGTTCATTAGTACCATTCAACACTTCTGCCGACAGAAATAGATGCCGTTGTCTTTTACGAGAAACCCTTTCGTAAGTTTAATCGACTTTTACAGATGCACCTTGCGGTTGCTCCTGATGGCATAGAATCTTTTGTCACCTCCATTCCAATCTGGCTGCGAAAAAAACTTTTTCAAGGAACAGAAGTGGCCGATCGGATGAAAAAATATTTGGGTGAGGCAAATTGGCAGGGCGAACTTTTGTTTGCAGAACATCACCAATCCCATGCGGCAAGTGCATTTTATCCTAGTCCCTTTCAATCTGCTGTGGTACTAACGATGGATGGGGTTGGCGAATGGACGACTACTTCTTATGCTTTGGGAAATGGTAACCAATTAAAACCAGAAAAACATATCCGCTTTCCTCATTCGATCGGTCTACTTTACTCAGCTTTCACTGCCTATCTTGGGTTTAAAGTCAACTCTGGAGAATACAAAGTGATGGGGTTGGCTCCCTATGGTAAACCCAAATATCAAGAGCTAATTTTGAGTAATCTTGTGGATATCAAGCCAGATGGTAGCTTTCGACTCAATCAGCATTTTTTTAATTATTGTACTGGCTTGTCCATGACCAATGATGAATTCAACGATTTATTTGGCGGTCAACCTCGAAAACCGGAAAGCCAACTGACCCAAAGAGAAATGGATATAGCGGCTTCAATACAGGCAGTCACAGAGGAAATTGTGATGCGAATTGTCCGTCACTTGTCCGCATCATACCCGGAAGACAATCTTTGTTTAGCTGGTGGGGTGGCTCTGAACTGTGTTGTGAATGGTAAAATTCTCAGAGAAAACATATTTAAAAAAATCTGGGTTCAGCCAGCAGCAGGTGATGCTGGAGGTGCCCTAGGAGCAGCCTTGGCAGCTTATTATCAACATTATGGGTGCGATCGCGTCATCAAGACTTCCAAGGCTTACAAAATTTCTGACTCAATGCAAGGCTGCTACCTGGGGCCGAGTTTTTCCAATGATGAGGTCAAGCAGCGCTTGGTGGAAGTAGGAGCTAAGTTGCGTTTTATTGAATCGGAGAACATACTTTTAAAAGAGGTCGCCCAAAGACTGGCTAGTGGTCTGGCAGTTGGCTGGTTTCAAGGTCGCATGGAATATGGGCCGAGAGCGCTTGGTGCTCGTTCGATTCTTGCCAACCCACTTCGACGAGAAATGCAAAGTTTGTTGAATCTTAAGATTAAGTTTAGAGAATCATTCCGTCCCTTTGCGCCTGCTGTATTAGCTGAGTATGCCAGTGAGTGGTTCGAGATTGATACGGAGAGTCCGTATATGTTATTTGTGGCTAAAGTCGAAGATTCTCAACTTTTAGCAACTCAAGATGCTGCCACAGGATTTGATCGGTTAAAGTTACAACGTTCGGTCATCCCAGCCGTAACTCATGTGGACAATACGGCTCGACTTCAAACAGTTCACCGCCAAACTAATCCAAAATTCCATCAGCTATTGACTTACTTCTTTGAAGAAACTGGCTGTCCGGTATTAATTAATACCAGTTTCAATATTAGAGGCGAGCCAATTGTCTGTACTCCAGAAGATGCCTTTCGGTGTTTTATGGGAACAAATCTTGATGTGTTGGTTGTGGAGAATTGTATCATGTATAAATCAGAGCAAGACCAACAATTAATGAGGTCATATCAAGACGAATTTGAACTTGATTAACTGCTTTTGGGACTGAGGCAAATCATCCCAGACAACGCGCTTATACAGAGATGATTTGCGAATCTTCCTTATTATATATAGAGGCACAATACGCAAGTTATGCTTTTTGTAAAATATCTAGCAACAAATATTACTCAGGAGTAAATTGATGAGCAATCCAGACCAAAACAATGTTCAGCCCGAAAATTCAGAAAATCGCACTGATCGAGAACTTAAGAGGAGAAAGGTACGAGAGTTGACCGATCGCGAGAGACAACGGCTTCAAAAACGGATGGCAGAAGCGAAAGAAAACGATCCCAACATTTATCCATTATTTTAGTCAAGCAAATCGCAGCAATCGCGGTCATGGAATTATTACAGTACAAAGGAGCTAGAAAACGAGAACATTTGGGGCAGAATGGCAAAGGAAGTCATACCTTATGCGAATATGGTGTTGATAAAAGTCATACCATAATCTATCGTTTTAACTCTGCTGGTTTCAGAAGTGAAGAACTCGATCCTAGTGCTGCGATTAAGATTTTTGTTTGTGGTTGTAGCTATACATTTGCGACAGGGGTTAATGTTGAGCAAAGCTGGCCATTTCTGTTTAAAAAGCATTGGGCAGAACATCAAAGGATTCCTATTGAATCTATAAACTTGTTGAATTTTTCCCAAGGAGGTGCATCAAACGACTATATTGTTAGAACCTTAATTGAACAATTATCTCACACTCAAATCCGTCCAGATATGGTGATTGCTGGTTTTACCCATCTGGAGCGCTTTGAGTTGTTTAACGAGCAACATAACATCGCATACCAATTTAATCCAAGGGTGATCGAAGAACTCAAATCGGCCAAGTTATCGGAGGATACAGAGGACATGAGGAACGCCGCAGAACTCTACTTGGTGGCTACCAGTAGAGATGATGAGGTGGCTAGATTCGCTAAAAATGTCCTGTTACTCCAAAATTACTGCCAAAGTCGGCAGATTCCCTTGCTATGTTTATTTTTTGAACAAATCTATTCACAGTCCGACCCATCTCCGTCTGATTTCATCTCCAGAATCTCAACTGCCAATACTGCCGCCTTATTAGACGCAATTGATCTAAAATACTGCGCCCCCTTGAATGCAAAAATGAGGGTTGATCTGGCGGCAGATAATGGTCATCCTGGAGTCAAGTCACAGGTATTCATTGCGAAATCCTTGTGGAACACTTTTAAAAATTCGATTGATAACAATATTTTGGAAGAGGTTGGAGTTGATGGAGTTGATTTGAAACGAGTTCAGTTTGAGGATAACTGCACCGGAGTCGTTCGCTTAGGGTTGACCGAGGAGAATCGCTATGTTTCTTTAGTGGAAATGCTACGCCAACAAGCCCTCCAATCCCCCAATAGCCTAGCCTACACCTTCCTCAAAGACGGACAATATCCCTCAACAAGTCTAACTGTAGGCGAACTCGATACCAAAGCCAGAGCGATCGCGTCCTTTCTCCAAGCCCATTGTACGATGGGAGAACGAGTCCTACTCCTCTACCCCCAAAGCATCGAAGCCATTACCGCCCTCTTAGGCTGTCTCTACGCCGGAGTCGTCGCCATTCCCGCCCCAGCCCCCGAAACCACGCGAATCAAGCGAGTATTGCCCCGATTAGAAGCCATTGCCGCCGATGCCGGAGCGAAATTAGTCTTAACGACGACACGGATATTACAGCAACAAGAAGGCTGGCAATTCACCGCCCAAAGCCGAGTCCAAAAACTCAACAATAGACCCTGTTTATTCGTACATTATCGTCTCACCGCAGATATAGTCATTCTCAATAAAAACCGACAGCCCGCCCACAGATTAAAATCTGGGGCTAACGACAGCAAAGTCCGTTTTCACGGACTGAACCTATCAAGTGAATGTATGGAACGTAATTGGAATGACCATAGTGTAACCGAACCAAATTCTCAGCTTGCAGCATTACCCTGGATAGCCACCGACAAAATCCCCGACAAATTAGCCCACCAATGGCAAGCCCCCACCTTACGCGGCGACACCTTAGCCTATCTGCAATACACCTCTGGCTCGACTTCTACACCCAAAGGCGTAATGCTCGACCATGACAATCTGATGGGGCATTTAGCCGCCTTACAGCAAGCCGGAGGCTACACCGCCGAGAGCGTCACCGTCACCTGGATGCCCTACTTCCACGATTACGGCTTAGTCGAGGGGATGCTATTACCTCTGTATAACGGCACACCCTGTTACTTCATGTCCCCCACCGCGTTTATCAAACGACCCCTACGCTGGTTAGCCGCTATTTCTCGCTATCGTGCCACCCACAGCCAAGCGCCGAATTTTGCCTATGCCTACTGCGTGCGGCGCATTGCCCCAGAAGACTGTGCTGACCTCGATCTCAGCCATTGGCAAGCGGCGAGCATTGGGGCAGAACCCATTAACCCGAATGTGATGGCTGAGTTTGATGCGGCGTTTGCGGGTTGTGGTTTCCAACGACGGACGTTTGCTCCCGCCTATGGGTTGGCAGAGGCGACATTGGTGGTGGCGATGAGCCGCCAGGGAGAAGAGCCGGAGTCTGTTGAGTTAGCGGACTTGTCAGGGCGTTGGGTGAGTTGCGGGCGGGTTTTACCGGGGACGCGGGTGGAGATTGTCAACCCGGAGACCGGGCGACGCTGTGGGGTGGATGAGGTAGGGGAAATTTGGGTAGCCAGTGCAGGGGTGGCGCGGGGCTATTGGCAGCGCCGGGAGGAGACAGCAGCAACGTTTGAGGCAGTGTTAAGGGATACCGGGGAAGGCGGGTTTTTACGCACAGGGGATTTGGGGATTCTGCGCGACGATGAATTGTTCGTCACCGGACGGCTCAAGGATTTGATTATTGTTCGGGGTGAGAATTATTACCCCCAGGATATTGAGTGGGCGGTGGAGCGTTGTCATCCGGCACTGCGTCCTGATGCGGGGGCGGCGTTTGCGGTGGAAGCGGATGGTGAGGAGCGCGTGATGGTGGTGTGGGAGTGTAAGGCGAAAAGGGTTGGGAGTCTGGAGACTGAGGCGATTTTGGCGGCGATGCGATCGACCGTGGCGGAACAGTTTGAGTTGCCGATGCAGGCGGTGGTGTTGCTCAAACGGGGCAGCATTTTCAAGACTTCGAGCGGTAAGATTCAGCGTCGGGCTTGTCGTCAGGGGTTTTTAGCGGGGCAGTTGGCGGAGTTGGCACGGTGGGAGATGGGACAGGATGAGGGTTTGGCGGTGGATAGGGTTGAGGGGAGTCTGTTGCTGGTGTCGGTGATGGAAATTTGGCGGCAGGTGTTGGAAGTTCCTACGGTTCGGGAGAGGGATAACTTTTTTGAGTTGGGCGGGGACTCCCTTAAGGCGGCAATGTTGATTGCTGAGATTGAGTGTCGGTTGCGGATATATTTGCCATTATCATCACTGGCTCAAGCCGCCACTCCTCAAACATTGGTTGAGTTAATCCGATCGCAGGATGAATTTAAGTCACCGCTAATTCCGATTCGCACCACAGGTTGCAAACTACCGTTCTTCTACATCGGTGGTGGTAGCGTAGGCGTTGAGCAATTGCTCCCCTATTTAGACCCAGAACGTCCGGTTTACGGTTTTCGGGCGATCGACTTCCACGAGTCCAGCGAATCGTTGACGACGATGGAGGCAGTGGTTCAGTATTACCTTGATGCACTTTTGGCGGGTTACCCCGATCGCCCCTATCTGCTTGGCGGTCGCTGTTTTGGCGGGAATGTGGCGTTGGCAATGGCGGGTGAGTTAAAGCGACGGGGGAAAACGGTACTGCTGGTGACGATGGCAGATAGTCATAATCCGGTTTGGACAGAGGAAGAGCAGCATGATTTCTTAGTACGCTGGCAAACTGAATACAAGCCTCAAGTATTGAAAAAACATCAAAAGTTGGGGTTGAGTCGCGCCATGAGCGATCGCCTAGTGAAGCGCTTAGAACGTCATCGCACCATTCTGAAAGATTACCAACCTCAGCAGTATTTGGGGCGTGTGGTCTATTTTTCAGCAGAGGAAAATCAGGAGTTAGGCTTGACTCAGTTTGACCCCATGCAGCCAGAGGGCTGGAACGATTGGGTTAAGGGTGAGTTTGAGGTGGTCAAGGTTCCGGGACGACATGGCACATATCACAATCCGCCCCATGTTGAGGTGTATGCCCGGAAGCTCAATGCTTGTTTGGAATCGGTGGGTGGATCGTAAAATGTAAGCTAGGCATAGCCTGTTCTACCAGTTGAATTTTCGTCCTAAATAATCTTCGAGTTGTTCATTATAAGGCTGAAAAAACGCCGTAAGCTGTCGATGCAATTCTGGACTAATCGCGCTATACTGCCGATGATTTACGTTACGATATTCCGGTAAGGGGTGATATTCCAGACCTAAAAAGGTGTAAATCTGTTGCAGGGTCTCTGGGGTATGCTGAAATAAATCTTCACTGCGAATCACGAGTATCTGTTCTCTAGGGAACTGATCGAACCACTGGGGAAGATAGCGAATATACTGGCTAAAGGCTAAGTTACGGGCTAAGTTTAAACTGATATCGGTCTCATAAATTGCCTGCTGTTTGAGCAAGGATTGCAGCCAGTTAACGCCTGTTTTTAAGGCGGTATAAGTTTGTTCGGTTATGGTATCGACCTTGGCTAAGTCAATGTGGGTTACACCGTCAAGGGTTTGGGCAAATGTGGGGTCATTGAGGCTTTGGCGCTGATAAAAGTCTGAGATCGCCCGTTTGACTGGATTGCGTAACAGAATGATAATTTTGACCTGGGGAAAATGCTGGCGCAGATACTGGGCGAGGTGGGGTTGAATGATGTATCCAGGGGTGGCTTCTCCGGTTTGATAATGGGGATGGTCGATGGGGGGGAAATAATCGAGATAATCGGTGTGAGTTGCGGATTGCTGCCAATGGGTTTCGCCTGTGAAGTAGTGCAGTTCTTTGGCGAGGGTGGGCAGTATTTGGGGATGTTGACTTAGGTAGTGATAGAGCGAGGTTGTGCCGCATTTCCACAGGCCAATGATGAGAAAGTTGGGCGGGTGCTGTCGTCGTTCTATCCAAGCCTTCTCGATCAGTTCGGGATAATGGGGCGCGAGGATGGCGCGATAGGACTGATGGAGGACATTTCGGGCGCGATCGGGTTCCCCTAAGTAACGATAGGCGGTGGCGAGGAGTAAGCCAGTGAAACCCTGATTGGGATAGTGAGGGGTGTTTGGCTCAAGGATATCGATGATGCGCTGGCAAAATTCGAGCAGTCTGGGGGATTCGAGACGAGCCAGGTGTTGCAGACCGAAGTATAAGCGCCAGTGATGCCATTGTGCCTGGGGATTGAGCCTGTGGGCTTGGAGGTAATGTTCCATCGCCTGGGGTATATCCCAGAACGTCCAATGGAGAGCCGCGATGCGTTCTTGGATTTTTGCGGGTTGGGGGGAGAAGGTTAGGGCTTTTTGGTAGTGGTTGATGACGGCTTGGGTGTGAGACCAGGGCAAACGCATACTCAGGAATGGAATAGCGACAGGAGAAAGTCGTTATCCCATCCCGCCTTGAGCCGCTTGCCCTTGATGCCCGTCTTCGTGGACCGGTCTTGCCTCAGCAGATTGAGGGCCAAACGCCGAACCACTGACAGGTTCTCCGGCGCATGGTCCTTGCGCACTCGGCAGGCATCTTCCCCAAAGGCCACGTCTAGCACCCAATGCACCTGATTCTCGATTCCCCAATGACTGCGCACCGCCTCGGCAAACCGCTCGACCCCTCTGTCCAGACTCAATAGGTAATAGCGGCGCTCGATCTGAGGAGACCGTCCCGCCAGACGACGCTCCGATTCAACCATCCCCACTCGCTTCAACCCCGCCCACCGAGAGGCCGTCTCCAGATACTCCACCGAACTGAGCAGCCAATGGCGGCGGATTTCAATGCGACCGTGACCGTCGTTGACCGTCTGATGGAACTCGTGGGGCACGCCCTCAAAGTCAATCTTGCGTAGCCAGTCAAACAGTTGCACCACGTCCTGGTGCAGGGTGGGCTGATTGCCTTTCAAGCTCAACACGTAGTCGCCCCCTGCCTCAACGATCTGCTCAGCAATCGCCGTTTGGGTGCCCATCGCGTCCAGCGTCACCAGCGCGCCACTGAGATCGAGCAGGTTGAGCAGTTCGGGAATCGCTGCGATCTCGTTCGACTTCTCATCCACCTTCACCTGGCCGAGGACCAGCCGGTTTTGGCTTGCCCAAGCGCTGACCATGTGGATTGCTCCTCGATGACCGCCCCGGTCATAGGACCGACGTAGGGTTTTGCCGTCAATGGCAATGACTTCGCCAGCGCTCAACTGAGCGACCGAACGGACCCAGCGGCTGAAGCACTCGGTCAAGGCGTTGGGATTGAGGGCCGCAAACAGGCGGGCAATCGTGTCGTGGGACGGAATGCCGTTGGGCAAGGCCAGGAAGCTGGATAGCCATGCCTTCTTGGTTTTGCCGTAGAGTTCAACCTCGACCCAACTCTCCGCTCCACAGATGACTGCACAGAGCGTCAGGGCGAGGATATCCAGCAGTTGATGCTCGATGAGGTGTGTTGCGCGCGGGTCTTCCAACTCCTGGAAGTGCTCCCACAAGCTGATGCGCTCCTCGATACGGGTGGGGCTCTGCATGGCGGACCTTAGGAATCTACGATAACGCTGATGCTCTCATTCCGAGTATGCGTTTGCCCTGGGTGTGGGACTGGGTGGGTATTTGGATCTGTCAAACTTCATGGTATAATTTAACGACACTCCGGACAGTTTTTAATCGTTAACAAGAGAATGAGGCGTTCAGCCTGATTCTAGGATCAAGCTAACGAGATATCAGTGGTTTCCACACTTGCCCGGAAAATTGTACGGACTACTGATTGAACAAGCCCAAATGTAATTATAAATTATATTGAGGATTACTGATGAACGAGTTAGACATTCCAGCCTACTTGACAATTTCTCAAGCCACCAATGCTGCTTACTTCTTATGGCTTAAACCCAGTAAAGACTATCCCTATGATAGAGGATTGTGTAATGACATTCAAGTTAAAAGTGTAAAACTATCAGACCTTACTGTAATCTCCCCAGCACATCAAGAGGTAGAGTGTCTACACGGTGAATTGACTTTAATGTCACAGAAAGTAATCTCAAGAAGCTCAACGAATTTCACAAAGCCTTGCTCATGTCCTGTTGCTATTGAGTTTGGTGACGGAGTAGCAAATAAAACGTACTTGTTTTGGTGTGATGACGACGGTAATGGAATCAGCTATTCTACTACTAATACGTTAGGTAACACGTGGACAACTGCAATATCCATTCAGGAGAAAACAGGTGGTCAGGGAACCAAGGAAAAGACAAGTCCCTGCGTTGCTGTCTTTGAAAATAAGCTGTACCTTTTCTGGGTTGGAAGTGGTAACGATGGAATTTGGTACACGACAACTCAAGATGGTCTCTCCTGGAGAAAACAAACAAGGGTTGATATTAGTATGTCAGTAAAAGGACAAACAAGTCCCTGCGTTGCTGTCTTTGAAAATAAGCTGTACCTTTTCTGGGTTGGAA
>JAWQFT010000121.1:9379-15877 GCA_035968055.1 Jaaginema sp. PMC 1080.18
GTGGTAACGATGGAATTTGGTACACGACAACTCAAGATGGTCTCTCCTGGGAAGAACAAACAAGAGTTGATATTGGTATGGCAATTGGAGAGAAGACAAGTCCCACTGCAATAAATTTTAATAAAAAACTTTACTTGTTATGGAAGGGAAGGGGAAAAGATGGGTTTTGGTTTACCTCTCGTAAAGGTGGAGAGAAGTGGGAAGAACAACGTAGAGTATATGGTGTAAAGAATGATGAATCTCATTTGGTCGAAGAAGATATCATTTTATCAAGCCCTAGCGTTGCAGTTGGATTAGGGCATCTCTTCCTCTGCTGGTCTGAGGCATCAAAGTCTTTTAGGGGGGACTGGGAATATAAATTATATGTGTTGAAAGACCCTTTGGCAATTAGGTCTCTTTCTACATGGATGGAAGACCTATTTTCTGGTTCACGGGAAAAAACACCACTAAATGAAATATTCATTCCTGGAACCCATGATTCAGCTACTTACAACGTAACAACCGACAGCGATTTGGCAGAGATAGAGATAAAGGAAGGGAGAAAAAACATTAATTATCCTAAGTCTTTTATTGCACCATGGTCTAAGGCCCAGGATACAACTATTGAAAAACAGTTAGAAGCAGGTATTAGATTTTTTGATTTGAGACCTTGTGTTAAAAAATATGCTAAATGTGATAATGATAAGCCTGAATTTTGGATCAGTCACAGTCTTTTCTCTGTGAAACTTGACGATGTTTTAAAACAAGTTAAGTCTTTCTTGGAGAAAAATAAAAAAGAAATAGTTATTCTGGATCTTCGATATATATGGGGTTTTAGTACGGCTGCTGATCGCACCAAATATAGCGAATATCTATACGATGAAATTTGTACATCTTTAGGAGGAAAGGAAAAGTTGATCGATTTTCCGCCACCGTATACGCCGGATGCTTCAATGCCGACGATTGGTGAGATTTGGGAAGATAAAGGTAGAGTGTTGTTGCTGTGGAATGTTTGCTCTGATAATAACGGAAGTGGCGTTTCTGATAAGTTCATGCAAGATCATTCTACTTTCTGGGATTCAGGAAGATGGGCTTGTAAAGTTGGGGAAGGTGATCAGTATAATACTGCTGAAAAGAAGATTGAGCGAATAAACACTCAACTTGAAATAATGGAGCAATACAAAGCTTTTAATTGCAAAGCTTTGTATCTTGTGAAGTGCGAAATAGATATAGGAGACGACGCGCTGGCACACATTCAGGATTGGTTGAATGGTCTTAAAGCACTCGCAGAGTCAAATCACAAGATGATTAAGCATATTGAAGGATGTGAAGGATGGTCTAACAAGATAAAAGGCGGTGTTTTCACATTCGATTATTATAATAACTGCGAGGTTGTTGATATGATTATTGCACTCAATAATAAATAATAGGTAATCTCAGAGGAGATACTGACTGAATATAGTGGTGTAGGAGTAGGAAATGAAAATCCTACAACATCAGAAAAACATTAGATCGCTTTTCAACTTACTTCGCGGTCAAGATTGGTGGTTCTATAAAATTCCCCCATTACTCGCCATTGCCTATGCTGAAATCCTAACCCAAGAAATCCCCCCTCACCCGTCATTCACCACCCTACTTGCGCTCACCGTTTCCATGTTCTGTGTTGCCGCTTACGGTCATGTGGTGAATGACATTTTTGATATTGAGGTCGATGAAAAAGCAGGGAAACCAAATCGAATGGCATCCCTTTCCAGGGGACAACAGACGGGATTAAGTCTCGGTTTAGCGATTCTCGGTTTAATTCCTTGGTGGTGGATTGGCTTTAACCCAACTTCCGGCATTTTACTGGCTGCCATCTATCTCTTATTAACCGTTTATCCTGCCCCACCTCTGCGACTCAAGGAACGACTTGTTTTCGGTGCAGTTGCCGATGCTGCTACGGTTCATGCTGTGCCGACGTTGCTGGTAGCGACAGTTTTTGCTAACTTAGCGGTTTCGTCTTCACCCAGTAATAATTTATTGGCAATCATCGCCACAGCTTGGGCGTTTGCGGTGGGCATTCGAGGGATTTTGCTGCATCAAATTTGGGATCGAGAGAACGATTTAAAATCGGGTATTCAAACCCTAGCCACTAAATTAGGAGTGGGAACACTGCGATTTTGGATTAATTCCATTGTCTTTCCCCTAGAGGCAATTTTATCAACCGCACTGGTTCTAGTTATTGCTCAATCTTCTCCCTTCTTTCTCGTTCCTTGCGCTGCTTACGGTTTGATATTGCTTCTCATGGGACAGAATGAGTTGAATCCGTCTCCCCCGGAAAAGTCTTATATCATTCTGCACGATTTTTATGAGGTGTGGTTGCCTCTGAGTTTATTAATCCTACTATCGCTTCACCAACCGATTTTTCTCATTCTTCTTGGGGTGCATATCGCCTTATTTTACCCTGCCATTCAGCAGAGGGTACTGGTCTCCATCCGCCAAATTCAACTGAACTTAGCCAAAATGAATGTTTCTCAATTACACAAACCTGTTGATATAACTGACGCTCAACCTCAACCTAAGACTTTCCTATCACAGCCTACCAATGACTTAGAACAGAGTCTAGTTCGGGCTATTGAATTTTTGACGAACAATCAGCTAGAAGATGGGGAATTTGCAATAGAGTTTGATCGCAAATATAAAAATGACCAACAGCAGGAAGATTGGAACTTTGATAGTAGTAATTTCGCCACTTCCTTAATTCTTTACTCGTTAAATTTCCTAAAAACCGAACCCCAAGTTCAAAACCTGACTCAAAAGGGGCTAGTCTTCTTAAAGAATGAGATGATATTCGGTGGACTTTGGAAATACTGGTCGGCTAAAAATGAGCAGCAAAAAATCATTCCCCCAGACTTAGATGATATTTGCTGCATCTCCCATCTTTTGAAAATCAATAATATCCCTGTCCCGAACAATCAAGGAATTATTCTCGGCAATAGAAACAATCAAGGAATTTTCTATACTTGGTTATTGCCTCGTTCAATTCCCAGCATAGTCCTAAACCTAATCACTTTTAGTCAAGCTCTATCTCATTCCGATGAAATTTGGCAGCTTACAGACCCAGACGATATTTGTTCTGTTGTCAATGCTAATGTTTTACTATACTTGGGTGAAGACAAACGCACCGAGAAAACCATTCAATATTTAGTTGATATTATTCTGGACAATAAAGAAGAGGCTAGTCTTTCATTTTATGACCATCCTCTAAGTCTTTACTACATGGTTTCCAGGGCATACTTTAACGGAGTGACATCCCTAAAACTCACGAAAACACCGATTCTTAATAAAATTGCCAATCTGCAAAAAGCAGATGGGTCTTTTGGCGACGAACTATTAACAGCTTTAGCAATCTGTACGTTACTGAATTTTAACCATATTGTTCCTAGTCTAGATCGAGCGATTCAGTTCTTGCTTAATACTCAACAAGCTGATGGTTCTTGGCGAAGAATTCCCCTGTATGGCGGTCAAGCCGATCAGAAACTTTTCGGTTCAGAAGCCCTCACAACCGGATTTTGTGTAGAAGCCTTAGCTCGTTATCGCTTACTCAATCTTCCTGCTACTCAACCCAAAAATTCCACCACTCTTACCCCAAAAATGCAGCAAGAACTGGAAGAAAACGGCTATGTCATTCTCAATAACTTCTTGAGTGAAGCCGAACTGCAAGACTTACGGGAGTTCGACTCCACCCACCCCCTCCCAGAAGACATGGCCCAGTCAGGAAACAGCGTAACCGTTAGCACATCTGATTTATCCTATCGACAGCGAGTTAATGAAAAACTCAAAAATGTCGTCTCTCCCAAATTGGCTACAGTCTTTCCCGGTCATCGAATCGTGTTTTGGTATCAGTTTTGTAAAAATAACAACTGCTCTACCAACACCTTCTTTTTGCACCAAGACTCATCATTAAGCAATGAAGCTGATACATTATCTTTTGGGCTTTGGCTTCCTTTAATTGACGTAAATCCTGATAACGGTTGCCTCCATGTCATTAAAGGTAGTCACCACCTAAACTCGAAACCCCGCCCAATGTATATCTTCTCACCTCATCCTTACGGCGACGAGATTATCAATATATTTAATGAGCATTACCTCACTCCCATTTCTCTCAAAGCCGGACAAGCAGTCCTTTACGACAAACGCATTTTTCATAGTTCCACTGCCAACCCCACCGACACCGAACGAGTCGCCTTTACCTGTCTCATTTGCCCCAGCGACCAACCCAGCCAATTCGTCTATCGTCCGACCCCCGACAGCGAAACCGTCGAGATTTACGAAGTCCCCGACGACTTTTATAGCCGTTACATCTTGGGAGATAAACCCCACGGTGACGGTGTAACCCTCATCAAAACCGAACCCTACACCTACGACCCCCTCACCCCGGAACTCATCGCCGAAAAACTCGACCATCTGCACCCCAAAAAATCAACCCAACCCGAAGCCATCGCACAATACCGCCAAACCCTGCAACATTTCCAAACCCAAGCCCAACAACACTTTGAGCAACTCCAAAGCCAACTGCACCAAACCCAAAGCGAACTCCACCACCTCAAACTCTACCTCCAAGAAACCCAAGGCCAAGCAGGACTCTTCAACTACTACCGCCACCGCATCAACCACCAACCCGACAACCTCGACCTCTACCAAAAAGCCCTCACCCTGCAACCCGACAACCTCGAACTCCGCCTGCAACTCGGCCAAACCCTAACCCGACAAAACCGCCCAGAAGAAGCCATTACCACCTACCAAACCGCCCTAGAAAGCCATCCCCACTGGCAACTCTATCTCGCCTTGGGGCAAACCCTAGAACAGGTCAAACGGAACGCAGAAGCCGTCATCGCTTATGAAAAAGCCCTAGAACTCAACCCCCACCACAGCCCCATTTACGAACACCTGGGCGACTTGTTAGCCCAACAAAACCAACTCAACGCCGCCAGCCAATACTATCGTCGCGTTTTGGAACTCCAACAGGGTAGGAAGCTTCCGAAGGCAGAAGGCAGAGGGCAGATAGCAGAAGGGGGAAAGGGTGAAGTTAGTAAAAAAAAAGACCAGAAACCAATAGTGACAAGCCTTACATAGTTTCTAGTAAGAAACTCGATATAGAGAAGTACCTCTCTGAAACAAAGTGGCAAGTTGAAGTTCAAGCCATGCTTTATCAAACCTACTATAATTTTCTCGATCAAATAGAGGATAAAAAACTACCAAAAGAAGAGATCGATAATGATGTTCAGGATCATGTTTTTCGACGATACCAAAAGACTTTAACTTATTATCTTCCTTGGGTCGCAAAAGTCTTAGATTTGAGTAATAAAGAAATCATTGAAGTTGGTTGTGGCACAGGTTCAAGCACTGCCGCCTTTGCTCATTTTTCCAAACATATTTATGCCTACGAAGTGGATAAAACCTCGGCTCTCGCAGCCAGAGAAAGAATGAAAATCATGGGAATCAACAACGTTTCCATTATCCAAGAGCAGCCAGAATCCTTACTCGAAACCATCAAATCAAACCATTCTTCGGGAGTCTCTGTTATTTTACTGTTTGCTGTATTAGAACATACGACCCTACAGGAGAGACTAGAAACATTAAAGCTCTGCTGGGAGCTTCTCCTGCCCGGTGGAATCCTGATTATAGCTGAAACTCCCAATCGTTTAACCTACTACGACTATCATACTTCCAGGTTGCCTTTCTTTCATTTCTTACCTTTAGATTTAGCAGTAGAATATTACAAATTTTCTCCCAGAGAACAGTTCAAATTAGCAATTGAAAAGAGTCTCAAAAGCCAAACCAAACAACTCGCTAAAAACAGCTTGATTCGTTGGGGTAATGCAGTAAGCTATCATGAATTTGAACTGACATTAAGCTCTAATCTAGAGGAAATATTAGTGGCTGATGGGGACTCCGAAGAAATGCGGCAACTCTATCCGGTATCCAAAGAGGAAGAACTTTTAAAGCAGTATTTCATTGAAACCAACATTAACCAACCTCTAGCCTTCACCAATCAAATTTTTAATCTAATTTTTCAAAAAGGAACAAATTAATTAAATTGTTTACGATCCGGTTAAAGAGATAATTACAAAATGGATAAAGTAGAACAATATCGAGCCGCCATTCAAAACCTTCTCACTCGTTTCAAGTTCAACAGTTTGTTCAATACCAAGGAGAACCAGAATAATGACTCTTGAAAACTATAATTTTGATGGATTTGTCCTCAGCTTATACCTTGACCAAAAATAATGGGTCTCAAGCCTCGCCCTTACAGGGCGACTTGATTCACTTTCGGGTAGAATTGAGACAAGGATGAGTAGTATCAAATGTTCGTCTTAGAGTATAAAGTTAATCCGAAACCCCACCAAATAGAAGCGATTGAAGAAGCAATCCGTACCACTCAGTTTGTGCGGAACAAAACTTTGCGCTTCTGGATGGATAATCGGGGTGTCGGTAAAACGGAACTCTTTAGATACAATACTCAACTCAGAAGCGAGT